>JAWXCD010000011.1:0-39573 GCA_034440535.1 Verrucomicrobiota bacterium
GAACAGCCGCAACGTGGTTGCGCACATAAACACAGGGAATACCGTTGGTATTGGTCGCAAGAGACGCAACCCCTTTGGGGTTGTGCGTGAGCGCACTTTTACCCAGGGTAGCTTTGCAACCCTGGGCTGTGTGGCGGAATCCCTTTGGGATTCGTTCGCGAGTTCGCGAACAACCCACACATTTATTATGAGTGGTATATTGATCCGCAAACGTGGCGTTTAATGATATGGGCGTTACCATTTGAGAAAAATCCCCCAAAGAGATTTCGTCACACAGCCCAGGGTTGCTCGTTCGGGAGAAACCCTGGGTAAAACCCCGCTGACACACAACCCCAAAGGGGGTTGCGTGCCGGTCCGCATTTGTTTGTGGGGTAGGGCGTTGACAAGAAAAAGGAATCTTTCGTTCATGTCTGAAAAAATCACGTCCGGCCAACTGACTTTTTAAAAAAATTCCATGAAATGAGAAATTAATCTTGCCATATCATGACAAGTCAATAAATAGTACTAATGAACCAAAATTTGAATAGAAATGAAAAAACAGCTTTTATAATTGCCGTTGTGGCGATTTGTTTTGGGGCATTAGCTCTTTTTTGGAGTTTAATCGGTGGGTTATGTTGTGGATGGGCCGGATGGCCCTTTGGGATTATCGGTTTTGTGCTTTCGATCGTCTCCTTATGCTTTTGTAGAACGAAAGTAGGTGTTGTGTCCTTGTTTGTTTCGATAGGCGCATTTCTTTGGGTCTTGTTGAAAGCACTCCTTTTTACCGTAAACGTCGCGGCTCTCGGTGCGTCGACAATGCCGCAGGTACAAAGTTCTCTTACGGAAGCGCGTAAAAGCACTGTTAAAGCCAGTGAAAGATCAAAGCTGGTCGATGAAAAAAAGGGTTTCGAAACGATTATCTTGGGTGGGAATTTTAATGAAATGGATAAAAGTAATCTCAAAAATCCCTACCGATACAATCGCTCCAAAGCGGAGGAGCACAGGGTTTATTGTTGGTATGGTCCCGGGCCAGAAAATAGCGAGGCTGCCCCGTTGAATTGGAAATTTGGAAATCTTAATGTGCAGCGGATTCTGGTCGAGTTTCAGTACGATTTAGTTGCTAACATTATAGTGTACTTGGAGGGATCTAAGGAGGATCAGGAAGTGTTAATTGAGGCACTGGAAAATAAATATGGCCCCAAGCAGCCTTGGATTGGGACAAAGTTACATATTTACTTTGATCAAAAGGATTATTCGACTGGCCTTAGCCTTTTAACATTAGAGAGCAAAGTGGTGGAAAAGAATACAGAGGCTTTGCTGGAAAAAGCACAAGAGGCTTTAAAACGTGAACGACAAGGCAAGGCTTTGGAGTTTGAGAAAAGCATTTGAAGTCCATGCGGCGACTTGCGGTTGAAGTCAGTTTAACCACGTTTCGATGATCGGATGCGTGGTCTTCCTAGCCAGTGCGGGGATCAGTTTTTTTCTATGGGACGAATATTTGAAGGTGGCGAAAGTGTTAGCCCGCGGTATTCATGAGCCTTGTGCGTTTTGTGGATTGTCGCGGGGATTCCGGGCCCTGTGGCTTGGGCAATGGGAGGCAGCAGCCACGTATCACCCTGCCATTTATTGGGTATTTGGTTCTTGCCTAGTACTGGGGATGTTGTCGCTGTTTAAGTTGTTTTTGATTTTGAACAAATCCCTCAATTCGTCCCGTAACCCGTCGGGCTAAAACGCCCAGGGAAATTTTAAGCGTCGTCTTCATCTTTGGAGTCGCCCTTTTTGACACCCTTTAGGAAGGCGGAAATGAATTCGTCGAGATCGCCATCCATAACCGACTGAACATCTGAAATTTTAACACCTGTGCGATGATCGTTGGCGAGCTTGTAAGGGTGGAAAAAGTATGAGCGAATTTGACTCCCGAAAGCGATGGCGTCTTTGTTTCCGAACTCTTTATCGAACTGCTCTTTGCGATCGGCTTTTTGACGTTCAAAAATACGCGCTTTCAAAATCTTCATTGCCGTGACACGATTCTTAATCTGAGATCGCTCATTTTGACAGGCTACTACGATGCCAGTGGGTAAATGGGTCATGCGCACCGCAGAATCGGTTTTATTAACGTGTTGTCCCCCGGCTCCACTTGAGCGGTACGTATCGATCTTGAGATCTTTTTCATCAATTTTAACTTCAATATCCTCCTGAACCTCAGGGATAACATCAACCGATGAAAAGGAAGTTTGGCGTGCAGCGTTGGCATTGAACGGAGAAATCCTGACGAGCCTATGGACTCCGGTTTCGGCTTTAAGGTAACCAAAGGCATATTCCCCGGAGACAATCGCCGTCGCGCTACGGATACCCGCCTCGTCACCCGGTTGAATATCGATGACTTCGAAAGTGTAGTTGTGACGTTCCGCGTACCTTTTGTACATGCGCAAAAGGAGTTCCGACCAATCACAGGCATCCGTCCCCCCCGCACCGGAATGGATGCTCAGGATCGCGTTGCTCGGATCGTTTTTGGCGGATAACACGACCCTCATTTCCAAGTCTGCCAGTTTCTTTTCGAGAGACTGATATTCCCGGTCCCATTCCATTTGAGCCGAGGCTTTATTGGTGGAGTCCGTTTCGGAGTAAATCAACTCCTGCATAGTTTGCAAGTCATCGAGGCGAGACTCCGACTCATTAAAAGGAACAAGCGTGGACTTAATTTGAGTAGACTCGTCGAGAGCTTTCCGAGCTTGTTCTTTGTTCGACCAGAAATTTTCTGTCGACATGATCTGTTCGAGTTCCGCTAGGCGTTTTACCTTCGATGGGACGTCAAAGAAACCTCCGCATGTGCGCAACGCGCTGGACCAGAGAGGTGAGATCAAAGTTTATTTCTTGTGCCATAACGAATACCTGAATCAAATATAAAAAGGATCACGCAAAATAGGACAAAAACATCGCCGTGTCTTGTATAAAATGTTTCCGAAATGATCCGTCGCAGTTCGACTTTAAAAGGAACGGGGAAACCACGGATAAAGGGTTGGAAAGTTTCACGAACCGCACCGCGCTCATCAATCCAGCAAGTGAACCCGGTATTGGTGCATCGGACCATAGGGCGCCGTGTTTCGACACATCGGAACACAGCATTGGCCGCGTGTTGGCGTGCGCCCGATGATTTTTCGTACCAAGCGTCATTGGTGAGGTTAATTAAGAACCTCGCCTTACCAAGGGCTGCCCTCCGACTGAGAGTTGCGAAGGCGTCCTCAAAGCAAATCAAGGTCGCGAAAGTGACCTTTGAATCATTGAGGGTGAACACGGGCTGAGCTATCCCAGGAACCATTTCCGTGGTGAAAGGGATGAGGGACCGTAAGTATGGAAAATATTTGCCGAGGGGCACGTATTCGCCGAAGGGAACGAGTTTGATTTTCCGGTAAAATTCAGCAGGGGCATTCGAAGACGGAAGAAAAGCCGCCGCGTTATACCAGACATCATCTTCGACATCGAAAGTTCCAACCAGCATGGGCACTTCATGCTTGCGCAAGTTGTTGAGGACATCCGTTGTTCTGATATCCAAATAAGCATATGGAGTGGCGGTCTCCGGCCACACGATGAGATCGGGTTTTGTGTACATCGCCGCTTCTGTAAGACCTGAATATATCTTAAAAATGTCTTGAGCGCTTTCTTCCGACCATTTTAAGTTTTGCGAAATATTAGGTTGGATAGTGGCAATGCGAATCGTGTGCTCCACAGGTTCGCGGTTTAAAAGGCGACGGATTCCATACGAAAAACTTAAACAAAAAAGAAGCACTGCGAATGTAAAATCAAAGTGTGGTCGTATTTTTCGAGACCCGATTTCCCTATTAAATCGCTGGAAAGTGAGGACAAAAGTGATGTTCATAACCATCACAAGAAAAGAAACTCCGTAAACACCGAATAAATCAGCAACCTGAATAAAACTGAGCTCCTCATGAAGCGCGCTCCCAATCAGGTTCCAGGGAAAACCCCCGATTAATTTAGATTGAATCCATTCACCTGTAACCCACACGGCTGCACCGCTCAGAGCCAAACGGATGTTAGGCCCGGTAAAAAGGGAATCGTGGTTCCTATTGAAAAAACAAAGCCATAAACTGAAGACGCCCCAATAAAGACTCAAATAAGCACATAAAACCAGCGTGCCCGCGATTGTGACGTGGCCGATCCATCCTATGGTGATTAATTGGGCGACGAACCCCGCGATCAACCCATTAATCAAGGCCAAACGTGGCGTAGAACGCATTGACGCATAGATCAGGGGGCAAAAGGCAAACCAGATCAAGTGCCCATTGGAGAAAGGCGGAAAGCAGAAGAAGTACATGACTGCCGAAGTAAGACTTAACAACGTAAGTGTTACCGGATGTTTTTTAACTGTGATGAAAAAACCTGTGCTCAACCCCACGCGGTTTACCGACTATCAAACCGGGTGCAAAGCGAAATGTTTTCGAACGATTTGAGGGAGGCTTAAGCTGGAGTATCTTTAATAGGCGTCCGGGCCGGGCGTGGAAGGTCACTGCGGATTTTGTCGAGGATGCCGTTTACGTACTTTCCAGATTCTTCGGTACTGTACCGTTTTGCAATTTCTACGGCTTCGTTAATCGATACAACCGGCGGAATATCATCCCTATGCAGCATTTCAAATATCGAAAGGCGCATAATATTTTTATCGACTTTGGCGATGCGATGAAAATCCCAATTTAACGAGTGCTTTTTGATGAGCTCATCAATTTCGTCGCGTGTACCTAGGACCCCATGGATGAGTTGCTCCGCAAAAAAGCGAACTTCGGTGGGTGCATCTTCAAGATCCCAGAAAGTATTCAGGTCACTTTGGATTTTGTCCGGTGTTAAATTGAAGTCGGATTGAAAAAGAAATTGGAGCGCTTTTTCGCGTCCGTCGCGGCGGATGGATTTTAAACTTTTTTTGGGCATAAGGGGACTCCTGCATGAACCACGTCTGGGAGTCAGGGCTGGGGCACTCTAATGCAATCAATGAAGTCGTCAAGGATGTCATTATCTCTTTCCCTCTTGTGCGCCTATCCGCAATCCGGTACGTTCTACCCGACTAAACAATATCCAAAATTAATTAATCAAAAAAGGGGTTTTAAATGGCTTATACTTTACCTGAACTTCCATATGCAAAAAACGCGCTCGAACCACACATCGACGCGCAAACAATGGAAATTCATCACGGCAAACATCATCAGGCTTATATCAACAAACTAAACGAAGCTGTTCAGGGCAAACCTGAGTTCGAAAACAAACCAGTTGAGGACCTGATCAAAAATTTAGACGCGATCCCAGAAAACATTCGCAGCGTTGTTCGTAATCATGGTGGCGGACATGCCAATCACAGTCTTTTCTGGAAGACAATGGGTCCTCAGGCCGGTGGAGCACCTACAGGTAAGCTCGGCGAGGAAATCACGGCTGTTTTCGGGTCTTTCGATTCTTTTAAAGAAAAGTTTGAAGCCGCAGGTGCTGGTCGTTTTGGGTCGGGCTGGGCATGGTTGGTTGTAGGGAAAGACGGTAAACTTGCAATCACTTCGACTGCAAACCAAGATAACCCTTTGATGGAAGGTTTAACACCTCTTCTTGGGTGTGACGTGTGGGAACACGCTTATTATTTGAAGTACCAGAACCGCCGTCCAGATTACCTAAAAGCCTTCTGGAACGTCGTGAACTGGAATGCAGTTTCTAACAACTACGACGACGCTAAAAAGTAGTCCTCATTTCTTCCAACGTATCCGCATGCGCCCATCTTAAGGGCGAGCGGATCACGAGGGTTCTTCCCAAAAAAATAGTGAAGATTGGTCACGCTCTCGGATGTGAAGCGGCATACACCTTTTTCATTTTAGCCGTGCTGACATGGGTGTAAATCTGAGTCGCCGCGAGACTCGAATGGCCCAGCATTTCTTGAACGCTCCTCAGGTCCGCGCCATGGTTCAATAGATGCGTCGCGAACGAGTGCCGGAGTTTGTGCGGGGTTAAGTTCGGGTCTAGCCCTGATGCTTTTAAATATATCTTCAAGCGCGTTTGCACCGTCAACACACTTATGGCTTTGCCTTGGGCGTTTTGGAAAACGGCATCGTGACCCGCGGGGTAGGCCGGAAGAGCAGCATGATATTTTGCGATGGCCTCCAGCGCTGGAAGACCGACTGGGATCAAGCGTTGTTTGTCACCTTTCCCCGTCACGCGCAGGACTTCGGCATCGGGTTTGATGTCCTGAACTTTTAGTCCGGTCAGTTCGCTGATGCGTAAACCGCAGCTATATAAAACCTCGAGCCATGCAGCATCTCGAAGCGCGACCAAAGGCGAAAGAGGCCTTCCGCGTTGTCCGGACTTTTTGCTTGCCTCAAGCACTTGAGCAGGGGCGTCCAATAAAGCGATCACTTGGGACTCCGTCATAAAAATCGGAAGGGGCCGTGCGCGTTTGGGTGATTTGAGCAATGTTAAAGGACTTGAAACTATGATCTTTTTTACAATGAGGTATTTGTAAAGCGAACGCAGAGATGAAAGGCGAAGTAAGATCGTCGAGCGGTGGAGGTCCGTGGAGAGATCAGCAAGATACAAACGGAAGGTGGTTACTTTAAGGGAATTCCAAGCAGGCGAAGAATTGTACTTTAATTGATGCCAAACTTCGAACTCGATGAGGTTCTGGAGATAGTTCCGGACTGTTTTCGGTGATGCCTTCCGTTCGATCTTCATGTAACGGATGAAGTCTTGAACTAATGGAGTAGCGGAGTGGGGCACAGTGACCACTCTAAATTATAAATCCAAAATGATAAATAACGAAACCCATGAATGAGGGTTGGAAATAAGAATTACTCAGCCGCCGATTTTGGAGAGGCCTTTTTAGCTCTGCTTTTGGTGGCACCCGGTTTTTTAGGGGCGCGGGGCTCGAATTCGAAACTCACCTTTTTACCGTCTGCGACGGACAGGTAAGCAGAAAAAGGCCGACGCGTGCGTGTTGAAATAAATTTATCTAGCAGATCCGTCTTTTTATTGGTGAGCAGTTTTTGCATCTGCTCACGAGGTATAGCGCGCTGGAGAATCACTTTCCCCGATTTAAACGTGCATTTACGTTCCGGGCCAACCGACTTCTCGCAGACATAACTCATGGCCGATTCGAACACTTGCCCAGTACAGAATGGGCATTTGCCAAGTGACTCTTGACCAGTGAAATCAATGGCGACCGAATTGGCCCCTTCTTGAGAATCAAAAACAAATTCGGCTTTAAACTCTGGGTTCAATCTCACCACAGCGGCGAACGGTCGGCCCATCTTGCTGCGAAACCCTTGCAATGGACCAATTTGTTTATGGGTGACCAAAGCTTCAATTTCGTGGGGTTCATAGGTTCGACCCGAAACCGATTTGAACATCGAAAAGTCACACGTCGCACATTTGTAGTGTTTGTAATCTTCTTTTACTGTTCCCCCGCATTTAGGGCAGGGGGCGGTCAGAGTTACATAATCTCCGGGGACGTTGTCGTTCTTGTACGAAAGTTTAGTTTTTTCGACGATCGACCGCGTCATAGCGGTGATTTCTTCCATGAATTTGTCACGGGTCAGTTTGCCCTGTTCTATTTGCTTGAGCTTAAACTCCCATTCGCCCGTCATTTCAGGGGAGCACAGTTCAGGGATTTTAATGCCTTTAAGGAGTGAAATCAGCGAAATACCTTTTGCAGTGACGACCAGTTCGCGACCCTCGCGGTAAATGTAAGATTCGAGGATGAGCCCTTCAATAATTGCCGCACGGGTTGCGGGTGTGCCCAACCCCTTTTCGCTCATAGCCTCCCGGAGATCTTCATCTTCGATAAGTTTACCCGCACCTTCCATTGCTGAGAGGAGCGTTGCTTCTGAGAAACGTGCGTGCGGTTTAGTTTGTAGCGAACGCACTTCGACATCGGATGTGTTGACCGTGACCCCGTCGCCTACAGGAACAATTGTTTTCTGCTGCGCTTCATCATCGTCGTCATCTGGTTTAGTAGAGGCGTTTGTAGGAGTTTTTCCATAAACCTCCATCCAACCAGCTTTAACCAGAATTTTCCCTTCTGTTTTAAAAGGCTCGGATTCGACACGAGTGATCCGCGTCGTGACCTCGAACTCTGCCGCAGGATAAAACACAGCGACAAACCTCTGGGAAATTAAGGTATACAAACGATTTTCCCATTCATCTAGTTTCGTGGGATTTTGGAGAGTGGGGATAATGGCAAAGTGATCTGAAATTTTGGCGTTGTTAAAAATACGTTTGTTAGGTCTTACCCAACCTTGATCGAGAACCGTGCGCGCAAATGTTCTGAGAGGTGATTTTTCAAGGCTCTCCATCGTGCGTTTCACCGTTGAAATATAATCTTCAGGTAAAGCGCGCGAATCTGTTCTGGGATAAGTGATGACCTTATGACGCTCGTAGAGAGCTTGGGCGATTTGCAGAGTGCGTTTTGCGGAAAAGCCGAACCTGCCATTGGCTTCTCTTTGGAGAGAAGTGAGGTCGTATAACAGGGGTGGCATTTGGGTCGTAGGCTTTTTCTTTTCAGAAACGATACCCGGTTTGTTGAGGCATTTTTTTTGAAGGGCTAAAGCTTCCGTTTCGTCCCAAATTCGCTCAGGTTTTTGTTCTTCAGCTTCTTCCAGGACATCGCTTTTTTTGAACTCCTCATTGAACCAACGACCCGTGTAAGAGCCTGATTTTGCTTCAAACGTGCCGTGGACTTCCCAATAATCTTTAGCTTTAAAATTGCGGATCTTGTGTTCCCGACTCACCAGAATAGCCAAAGTAGGCGTTTGAACGCGCCCGACTGTTGTGAGTTGGAAACCGCCGTCTTTCGAATTAAAAGCCGTCAAGGCGCGAGTGCCATTGATCCCGACGAGCCAATCGCTTTCCGACCTGCATACCGCTGCTTCGGCAAGGCTATTTAGGTCCTCTCCATTACGCAAGTGTGCAAACCCCTCTTTTATAGCTGCCGGGGTCATCGATTGTAACCAGAGTCGCTTTACCGGTTTCTTTGAACCCACCAGTTTGTATATATAGTGGAAAATCAGTTCACCTTCTCGGCCGGAGTCGCATGCATTAATGAGTGAATCGACGTCCTTACGTTTCATCAGTTTCGTTAAAACCTTAAAGCGGTCGGCAGTCCGATCGATCGGTTTGAGCGCAAACGCCTCTGGGATCACAGGCAGATTCTGGATACTCCATTTGCCTTTTTGCTTGTCCATTTCCGCAGGAAGACAAATCTGAACCAGATGCCCGATGGCAGATGAAATGACCATATCATCGCTTTCGACGAAGTCTTTGTCCTTTTTAAATCCGCCCAGAACGCGAGCAATATCTTGCGCGACGCTTGGTTTTTCTGCAATGACGAGAGTCTTTCCCATATGTTTCAGGACATCCTAAATGTTGCCTTGTGGGCTAAAAGGGTCAGGAACCTAACCTAGACTCTTTATACCCGCAAGCATCTTCTTTGCCCTGTCATTGAATTCCGTAGAATAGGCATCCTAGCCTCCGTTCATTGAGTCTCTTCGCATTCCAATGACTTTGAGTCGTTTATTGAACGTTAGACGGACTGTGTGGACCAAAGATTTTTAAACGAGTCGTACGAAAATCTTCCCCGGCAACTGCTTAACAAGCCGCTTAAGCTCTAACCCAAGCAAAGCTGAGGACACGCTCGGGGTTGGTAAATTACTTTTTTGGATCAGTTCATCAATATGCGCTTCCTCGGATTCAAGCAGGTCTAAAAGAGTCTTTTCGTTGGCTGGCAAATCCCTAGGTATGGCTTTTTCTGACTGAGCTGTGGCGACAAGTTCAAGTTCCGAACGAGGAAAAAGGAATTCAAACTCCGCTAACACGTCCTCGGCTTCGTCGACAAGTTTCGCTCCTTGTTTGATCAATTGATGCGTGCCGCGGCTCCTTGGAGAATCGATTCGCCCCGGTACCGCAAAGAGTTGTTTGCCTTGGTCTAACGCCATTCGGGCTGTGATCAGTGCCCCACTTTTTTGCCCGGCTTCGACGACGAGCGTTCCCATGGTCATGCCACTGACGATACGATTGCGCATCGGAAAATTCTGAGGCAAAGGTTTAGTGTTCATCGGGAACTCCGAGATCACCGCTCCATTTTCAACAATGAGTTCAGCCAACGATTGGTTTTCTGCGGGGTACACGTGATTCAGGCCTGAACCAATCACGGCAATTGTGCGTCCCTTAGCTGCGATCGCGCCTTGATGCGCGACAGTATCGATCCCACGAGCCAGCCCGCTGACGACAGTCACTCCGTTATAAGCCAGTTGGAAGGAGAGCTTTTTGGCGCATTCCAGCCCGTAATGCGAAGTATCGCGAGAGCCCACCACACTGATACTGTGCCGGTCTTTATCCATCAGCGTCCCACGCACATAGAGTACGAGCGGAGGATCATAGATTTCTCTCAGATGCGCCGGGTATAATTCGTCAGCCTGAGTGATGACATAAGCGCCCGCTTTTTTAATTTCTGCAAATTCAGATGCGAGATCCGCGTGCTTTTCCCAGTCGACAATAGCTTGGGCCGCCTCCGGTCCAATGCCCTCTATTTGCTGAAGGCTTTTCGAATTGGCAGCCAAAATGGATTCCGGGTCGCCGAACTTTTCGAGCAATTTCCGAACACGCACTGGGCCGATATGCGGAACCATGTTCAGTGCGACATAAGCTTCTTGCGGTGTCATGACTGGTATTTTAAGGCATTGAGAGTTTCTTCGGCGCTCACGACAATATTGGTTTTGACCGAGCCCAGTTTTTCAGCGAGAACAAAACGAATTTTCCCATCCTTAACCTTTTTATCGCGGTACATCGCATCGATGAACTTCTCTTGGTTGAGGAGGGGAAAGCTTACAGGTAAAGCAAACGCTTTTAAAAGATCGATGAGTTTACGTGTGTCTGGGTGAGGGAAGTTCAATTTTGATTCAGATAAAACAGCTTCGTAAACCATGCCAATGGAGATGGCCTCACCGTGAAGGAACTCGCCGTAACCAGCTGCGTTTTCAATGGCGTGCCCAATCGTATGACCGAAATTCAAAATTTCACGAAGCCCTAGTTCTTCACGTTCATCTTTGACCACGACATCCGCTTTCAATTGACAGCATCGGGCGATAACCGCATTGAGCGCGGCCGGTTCTTTGCACAAAAGATTCGAACTGTTTTCAGTGATAAAACTAAAAAACGCCTCGTCTTGGATAACCCCATACTTGACGACCTCCGCCAGACCAGACCTAAACTCTCGGTCGGGGAGGGTGTTTAATGTCGTGGGATCAATCAGAACAAGTCGAGGCTGATAAAAGCAGCCTACGAGGTTTTTACCTTCAGGCAAGTTGACCCCGGTTTTGCCGCCTACAGAACTATCAACCTGCGCGAGGAGGGTTGTAGGGATTTGGATAAAAGGAATGCCCCGCAGATAAATGGAGGCCACAAACCCACTAAGATCTCCGACGACTCCACCGCCTAGCGCGATGATAAAAGAGGTGCGTTCAAGCCGCGCATTTGCGAGCCGACTCAGGAGGTCTGCGACAAGAGCTAGATTTTTTGAAGATTCACCTGCAGGGACGATGCACTCAAGAACTTCGATCCCCATAGATTCCAACTGCTCTTTTACACGTCCCAGAAAATGAGGAGCCACGTTGGAGTCTGTGATGATGGCGGCTTTTTTCCCCAATCCAAACTTGGTAATGGGGCCTGCAACCCGATCAAGAATATGCGATCCGATCAGGATATCGTAAGCTCTTTCGCTTAATGCAACATGAACACAAGAAGACACGATTTACACTTAGATAATGCAACGTGATTGATCAACGGAATTCCTTCTCCTGTCGAAAGGGGCTTCGAAGAGAGTAACGCAGGAAGATTGTCTGATTTTTCTTGGTAAGAACTCTTCGGTTGTCAAAACCCGCACAGGTCATACGATGTGCTCATGCGAATCGTTGTCGGGATCACCGGGGCCAGTGGGGCCATATATGCTCAGCGGTTAATGGATCGGCTCGATCCGGTTTCTCACGAGGTGCACCTCGTTCTCAGTCAATATGCGAACCAGGTGATTGCTGAGGAAATAGGGGAATTAAAGGTGCCCAAAGGGTTTATCCAACATGCGGACAAATCCATGAACGTACCATTCGTAAGTGGGTCCGCTGTTTTTGATGCCATGGTCATTATTCCTTGTTCCATGGGAACCCTTGGACGGATGGCCAATGGAACATCGGAAACGACCCTTTTGCGCGCGGCTGATGTTTTCCTAAAGGAAAGACGCAAACTCATTCTGGTTCCCCGCGAAACACCCCTCAGCTTGATACATGTGCGGAATATGGCGATATTATTGGAGGCCGGGGCGGTGCTCATACCTGCCATGCCCGGTTTTTATAGCAGACCCCAAAGCGTTGAGGAAGTCGTCGACACCGTTGTGGCCCGAGTCCTAGACCATCTTGGCGTCCCACACGAAATTTCTCCACGCTGGAAGGACGCGAAAGAGTAAACGCGTCGGGTTAAAATCCGAGCGATTCAAAGCCTTCACGGAAAGTGGGGAACTTCAAATGCATTCCGGTTAGTTTGAGCAGAACCTCGTTTGTAACGCGTTTATTAGTCCGGCCAAATCGGGAAGTTGATGTTTCTCCAGATGCTGGAATGGGCAGGTTTGTGCGTAACGCTATCCATTTGTAAAATTCGAGAAGCTGAACCGGTTCGTTATCGACTAAATTAAATACCTTATTTTTGCTTACCGCCGATTCCGCCACTTGCAGAATACCTTGAACGATATCGTCTCGATGGATGTGGTTCAAAAATCGATTCGGATTGTCGATAGTTGCTGAACCATTCATAAACTTTTCAAAAAGGACACCGCGGCCTGGGCCATAAATTCCGGCTAAGCGAAGCACGGTACCATTACCTGTACCAAGGCAGGCTTCTTCAGCGTCCAGAAGTACGCGAGCCATATCGGGAACTATCGAGGGCACATCGCATTCAGTAACCCACTCTCCACTCGTTTGTGGGTAAACCGAGGTGCTGCTGATGAAAATGAAGTGCGGGCTGATATTTTGTCGTTTGCACTCCTGCACGATATTGTTGAACCCAGATAAATATGTTTTTCGGTATCCGTCCACTCCACCGCCACGTCCGGCCGCAACGCAATAGAGAATGACGTCCGGAGCTGGGGACATCAGGTCAGCGACATCTGGTCTAGACGCATCCATCTGCTTAAAATTAAACCCTAAGATTTTCCATTTTAAAGAAGAGTCATCCGATCTTGAGACTCCTGTAAATGAATGACCTCGTTTCTTTAATTCGTGAGCCAGAGCGGTTCCAACGTACCCCGCACCGATAATGAGCCAGTGCATGATATCAACCTCCAATGGCAATCATTTTACGATCAGGCACATAAAGATCCCGAAATTGATGCATTTCAGGTTTGCGCGCTACTACAGATTTAATAATCGTTGCAATGACTTCATCGGTAGCTCCATTGCGCAGGGCCTCACGCACATCATATTCGTCATGGTTCCCTAGGCAGGGCCGAAGTTTTCCTTCAGCTGTTAACCGGAGTTTGTTGCAACTATCGCAGAAGTGAAGGTTCGTCATGGCCCCAATAAAACCCAGTTTTAATGTCTGGGTTTTTTCGTCCGTATAATAAACCGCTGGGCCATTTCCTTTGTGTGAGGGATCAGGAGTGAGAGGGGTATGTGAATTGATCCTTTTTTTGATTTCGCCGACAGAAATAAAAGTTTGTTCACTCAGGACTTCACGCGTGCTCACGGGCATGAGTTCGATAAAACGGAGTACAATTTTCCTGTCCCATGCAAATTTTATCAGTGAATCCACGTCCATGTCGTTTTGACCGCGGATAAGGACCATGTTGAGTTTGATCCATTCAAACTTTGCAGCCACCGCCGCTTCAATCCCATCAAGGACGCGGGGAAGAAAATCACGCCCCGTAATTTTTGCATAAGTAGTCGGGTTTAAAGAATCGAGACTAATGTTTAAGGTCCGCAAACCCGTGCGGCGTAGGGCCAAGGCATTATCGGCCAATAAGGTGCCGTTGGTCGTCAGACCGACGTCTTCGACTCCAGGAATACGGTGTAATTCGCTCAGGAAAAAAAGTACGTCCTTTCGCACAAGGGGTTCTCCGCCTGTGACCCGAAATTTTGTAATGCCCAAGGAAACGGATATTTTGACTAAACGCAGAACTTCTTCGTAAGACAGAATATCAGAGGGAGGGAGCCATACTTGAGATTCTTCAGGCATGCAATACATGCAACGCTCATTACACCGGTCCGTCACCGAAAGGCGTAAGTAATTCACACTGTGATTGAAGGAGTCGACCAGCACTGGCTTAACATAATCTGAAGTAGCCGTATCGCAATTTAATAAAATGGGGGTGGTCCAAAAGGAGGAGCCGTCCATTTGCCATGAGAAGCAGCTCGTTTGTGCACCATCTGATAAATGGAGTTAGGCAAAAGAAAGTTTATAGAATATAGTTCCGGATAATGATAGAGGGTTTAGCTAAGGGTAAAGAATCGCTTCGAGTGATAATCCTTGAGGATGAAGAAATAATTGTAGAGCACCTGTCTTATTATTTGAATGCAGCGGGTCACAAGGTTTTGGGTGTAGTCAATAGTGCTTCATTACTTCATCAGGCCATCGAGGCGCACGATGAGGTTGATATAGTTATTGCAGACGTAAACTTGGGAAGCAAACCCGACGGGATCGACATAGCTATCAATATAAGGAAGACCCGGAAAATACCTTTTATTTTCCTCACAGGACTATCGGACGGGGAGACACTTGACAGAATAAAGGCGAGTGATGCTTTTGGGTATATTTCGAAACCCTTCAAGCCACATGAGTTGTTGGCCTCCGTGGAATTAGCCGTTGTTAAGAATCGCTCCATAGAACAGCTCGAGATTTCACATGACCAACTCATGTCTGTACTCGGGTCGATAGGGGAAGGAATCGTGGTTATTAATCGGCAGGAAAAAGTCGTGTTTTTTAATGACGCCGCAGGAAAGATTTTTGAACTTACCTCGAATGCCGTTCTGGGTGCGGATGCTCGGAGCGTTATACCCGTGATTTACAAAAGTAAAGCTGGAACTTCTAACTAGAATGCACCTCATGAAGCAACATTTATTGCTCCTGGAGGTAGTGAGAAAAGTATCGAATTTACTGCGTCTCCCCTTGTGCGATTTGGTCAACTTGATGGCCAAGTTTATCTCGTTAGGGACATTAGCGAAAAGAGAATTTTAAGGGATAGCTTACGCCAATCCCAAAAACTTGAGGCTATCGGGATTTTGACTGGGGGTATTGCTCATGATTTTAATAACGCGTTGAGCATTGTTATTGGTTATTCTTCAATGGTGTTGGAGGAGCTTAAGTCCAACGAATCAGCACAAGGGAAAGTCCAGCTTATTTTAGATGCAGCGGAAAAAGCAGCCGAACTCACTCGACAATTGTTGGGATACAGTAGGAAAACGCTTATCTTTCCCACGAGTTTCAACGTCAATGATGAGATAAAAGCATTCGAGAAAATGGTGAGAAGGCTGATTGTTGCGTCGATTGATATCAAGCTTGAACTTGGTTCGTCGCTGCCTGAGGTTTACGCCGATTCCAGTTCATTTGATCAAGTCATGATGAACTTATGTTTAAACGCCAGAGATGCCATGCAAGACGGAGGAACCTTGATAATAACTTCACGGCGAGTGGATGATTACCAAGCTTTGGCGCGGGATTGCGTGTGCGTTGAAGTTTCAGATACCGGTTCGGGAATACCACAAGCTTTCCAAGGAAAAATATTTGATCCATTCTTCACCACCAAAGAGCCCGGTAGTGGCACTGGGCTAGGTTTATCCATGGTGATGGGACTAGTTAAGCAACACGGCGGGGCGATTGAATTCGACAGCATTGAAGGGCGGGGCAGTGTTTTTAAGATATACTGGCCAGTACAAAAAATTCCTGTCAAAAAGGGAAAACCGGTTACTGCTGAAAAGCAGGTGCAAGGCTCAGAATCTATACTGATTGTAGAAGATAATCATGCGCTCAGGCAAATGATGCAACATGCGCTGCAAGCTCTGGGCTATTCCACGCACCTTGCTGAAAACGCAAATGAGGCGATCTCAATCCTGAAAGAAAACTGCGGTATTGATCTTATCGTCACCGACTTGATCATGCCGGGCAAAGTTACAATTCAGGACTTAGTTGATTATGTAACGAAAAATCGACTCTCCTCGACTTTCCTGTTTATTAGCGGATACGGAGAAGAGGCGGTGCTCAAGGATTATGAGTTTATCCGTGCCAACGAGAATTTTCTGTCAAAGCCCTTTAGCCCTATCAACCTTGCTAAGCACGTAAGAAAGGTTTTAGACCTCCGAGACAACTGAGGCATTGGCCCGGTGCGATAAGATTTCGTGGTTCCTGCTAGTTTTTTTTATCCTTAAGAGATTCCAGATATTTTTCGAGATTAGGAAATTTATAAATTCCAAGAGCCTGATCCAGAAAAGGATCTGAGGAATCATGCGTCGAGGAACGCTCGGATTTATTGCGCTTTGTTGTTAGGTCATCCAAGATCGTTTTTGACTTAATCGGTTTAGGCATAATACCTTCTAAACAATTGAATAGGGATTTCGACCGATTTTTATCCTAAAATTTTGTAAGATATTTCTTATACCCCTATCTTTATAGTCTTAATTGAATCTCTGTAAAATTCTGGCACTTACCCTGCTAAAGCTTAAGCAATAACAATTAGGATTATCATATGCCGCTTCTTTTACTTTTAATCGCCCTCATCATGCCGCGGGTGGTCGTTTTCGGTTTATACTTTTTTAGCAACTGGTTTAACAGCGTGTTTAATACCTTATTGTGGCCGCTTTTGGGACTCATCTTTATGCCAGTGACCTTGCTTTACTATAGCGCCGTGATTAACTGGTCTGGCGGGTGGGGAACTTTTCAGGTTGTTGGATTAGTGATTGCCGCTCTCATAGATTTAACACCCAGCCGAGGGCTTTTCTCTCGTCGGTCAAGACGCCGGGTTGAAGATTAGAAGTTGGACCGAACTGAAACCCTTGAGAGCCTCGTGGCCTCCTTGCGTATACCGTTTTGTTGAATAATCGGCAAAACGCAATCCGAGGCGTGTTTGATTAAGAGTCGCCCATGCGAATTTCCTCTGAAGTCAAAGGAGCCTTATTCAGTGCTTTTCTAACCTTACCCATATTTTTTTTCATCCTAAAGGTGACACCAAGCGACCTCGTGCGTCCCTTGGCATTTGACGGCGACGGACTATATTCCTATTCATTCGCAGAGGCCGCTGTCTCGGATAGCTTGATGACGAACAAAGACTTGGCCGCACCCTTTGGATAAAAAATTTATGACCTAAAAATTACCGATATTGGCCCATTTTTACTCTTTACGTTTCTTGCCGCAGCCTTTTCTGCCTGCTTTTTCATGCAAAAACTTGGCAGTGCAAGCCTATCAGCAATTGCATTTGGAATATTGTTTGCGTTTCTCCCTTATCACCTTTCAAAAGGCATCGGCCATATTTTACTCAGTGCCATATATGTTATCCCTACAGCAATTTGGCTCATTTTTCAAATTTGGGAGCCATGGTGTGTCGACCTAACTAAACAAACTCGGTTTCGTGGTTTATGGAAAATGCCTGATTTTAGATTGGCCCTGTTTGCAATACTGCTCATCGAGACCCATTCAATTTAGTATGTTTATTTCACAATGGTACTGCTTGGATTCGCGGGATTGGTCGCGGGCATATCACAACGCAATTTAAGGCCTTTCGTAGCAGCAGGCTTCATCATATTTCTTATCGGTTTAATCGTCCTGGGGGCACTGACTCCTGCCATATATTATTTGTTGCAGCATGGAACCAATCCTACGGTGGCGCACCGCCCATTAACGGGATGATGAAACTTCTGTGATTACACAATCTCCATTGGGCATTCAGGGAGCGACTTTAAAAAGGCCCGGCCATAGGGCTTGTTTAGAATGCGGTTGTCCAAAATGACAATAATCCCCGAGTCCGTGTGGCATCGAATCAGGCGGCCTACACCTTGGCGTAGTTTGAGGATGGCTTCCGGAAGCGAATAATCACTAAACGAGTTCCCACCGTGCTGTTCAATCATTTCAAGCCGAGCTTCGATCACGGGCGTGTCAGGTACAGCGAATGGAAGGCGGGTGATGATCACGTTGCTCAGGGCTTCTCCGGGCACGTCCACGCCGGTCCAAAAGCTATCTGTTCCAAACAGGACTGAGTTAGTGTCTTCTTTAAAGGCTTGTAACAAATTATGCCTAGACAGGCCTTCACCTTGTACAAGCAATTCGAGACTTTGATCCTCAAAAAAGCTGCGAGTATCCTGCGCGCATTGTTGCATGGTCCTGTAACTTGTAAACAACACGAAGGCTTTCCCATGCGTCTTTTTCACAAAGTGTTTTATCCAATGACACAACGCAGGGATGTATTTTACTTCATCCTTCGGGTCAGGCATTTCCTTTGGAACGAAGAGTTTCATTTGCTTTTCGAAATCAAAAGGGGAACCCACTTGAACTTTGGACGCGTCATCGGCTCCGATGCGTGATGAGAAATATTGAAGGGAATTATTAACGGCTAAGGTCGCGCTCGTCATGATCACTGGCGCGCCTTTCATAAAAAGCATTTCGCGCAAATGACCAGCCAAGTCGACCGGTGCCGCATTCACTTCCAACGTTTGCTGTTGTTTTCCTGTTTTTTCAACCCAGTAAACGTAATCTTCTTGGGATTGATTTAAAAAAAGCTGAACGGTCTCGATGGACTTTATCAGGCGCCTGCTTATTTCCCGCAGTTCCTCGGCCGTTTGGCGATCATCCATCGTATCAAAGAGTTCCTTGATACGCGCCTGCAATCGGGCCAAGCGAGTTGTAAGAACGTCATTAACCAACCCAGGTTTGCGGACTCGAAACTCACTGCTTTTGTTGAACTTACACTGTTCCTCGACAGTTCCAAAAAAAGTATCCCCAGCTTCAAGGACGTCAGACACAAGTTTGATTCCCGCAGGATCGCGCAAAGAGGTGAGAAGCCCTTTTTGAGTTTTAGGATTGTACAGCCGATGGATCATGTATCGGAAACTCGAAGAGGAGAGGCCTGCCCCAATAGTGCGTGAAGCGACATTTTCCAAAGTGTGAGCTTCATCAAAAATGAGGAAGTCATTTCCGAAGAGGAATCCTTCCTCCTGAGTGGTGGCCGTTAAATTAAGAAAAAGAAGATGATGGTTTATGACGACGACATCCGCTGCCTGCATGGCAAGCCTGGCGCGCTGATAAGAACAAGATTCAGGGGTGCATTCTCGGGGTGAACAAATCCCACGTTCGGAGCAGACTTGCGACCATACTTTGGGATCGGGTTCGCGACTGAGATCAAATAGAGTCCCATCTTTTGTTTTCAGGCTCCACTCATAGATCCATTGCAACTCGGCTTGTTCCGCAGTCACAAAGAGGCTTTCGGCCATTGCGCGTGCTTTGTTGAGCCGTTTTCCACACAAATAATTTTGCCGCCCTTTGAGCAATACGGCCTGAAAATCAGGAAGGATCTTTTTGAGCAAAGGAATATCTTTATCCATCAACTGTTCTTGCAAATTGATCGTGTGCGTACTGATCACGGCTTTTCGTTTATGGGCCTTAGCAAAAAGGATGGATGGCACGAGATACGCCAAACTTTTCCCAACACCGGTTCCGGCTTCCACAAGGAGAGATTTATTTTCTTCGAGCGTCCGAGCGATGACCATGGCCATTTGCTGTTGTTGTGGACGGAATTCAAATTTTTTATCCTTAGAAAGTGGGCCGTCTTCGGAGAAGAATTGCTCTACCTCACTGCAAAAATCAGAAAGCAATCCCGCCGGGGCTATCATATATCGAACTCCTGAATCATCATCTGGCTTCGATTATTGATTCCTTGATACTGGTCAGCTGCCGCTTGGATGTAGGTCCCGAAATGTGGGGGAACGTCCACTTTGTTTTTGGTTCGCAGTTGCGAAAGGATATCCAACCCAATGGAGTCAGCGGCTACCGGGTCAGTTGTGACAATGATCCGGTTGGTGTGGTCGCTAAATTCCGCGCTAAATTCAGGGCCGCCTGCATACGTGACAAGAAGGGAGTCGAGCAAATGGAATACGGTTTTTTTCCTGAACCACGGTCTTGAATATATTTCGTGCAATGCGGGATCGCCATAATAAGGATCATTACAGAATCGACGCGAGTTATCAGTGGCCCCAATGACAATGTTTGCTAGGCATCCATAGACACCGAGATCGGGGTGGTCACTTAAGGAAGCCAGATTGATCACTTTATTTACTTTTTTTGTGATGATACTGGAGAAGTGGGATTTGTTACTTAACTGGCGATTACCAAGGATATCTTCGCCCATCGCCGTTTTTTGATTAGGATCGAATTCATGATCGCCCCATATAAGTTGGCCGACTGCTTCGAAATCGTATTGTGCAGCGGGGTCATACCCTGCGTCTGGCGAAGTCGCTAGGACCTGAACCCCGTCCTTCCAATTTGTTTTATAATAGTGGGCTTCCTCGAGTTTGTTCCGGTATTTATCCCAGATGATGATTTGTCTTGCGGGCACTCCAGCCTGGGATAAGCCGGAAATCATGGCATTAACAACCCCTTTGTGGGTTGAGGTGACAGGTCCCCCTGAAGCGTTGACCTTGAGGCCTACCACATCTGAAGGCTTAAAAAGTTCTTTAAACGCCTCGCCGATAGTGGGTTTCCCGAAAAGTCGCGCAACAGCCTGACTAGCCATCTCAGCAATGATGGCATCGTTAAATACAAATCTGACCACGCTGTTTTTGCTGGTGGCCATGATCACGGGAACTTTGCGAGGCACTGGTGGGTCCTTTATTTCCCTAGGTTTGAGAACTTCATTCGCCTGAGAGGCTAATGGAACACCTATGAGCGGAGTTCCAAGAGCGAGTTTTAAAAAATTTCTACGTGACCAGTTTTTCATGAGAGGACCAATTCCGCGATGAACCTTAACATCTAACCGTTATTCGTTCAAATTCAACACAAGGGATTTAAAGCCCAAACACACACAGGATTGTTTGTGCGCTTTACGGAGGGGCGTAGCCTAGACAGCTGATCACATACCATTTTAAATCTTACCCTCGGGGAAGCCGAAGCTTGCGTTTGGCTGGAAAAAGAACCACCCTATTCGGTCATTCCAATGCCTGAAATTCCTCGCAATATTATTGATGAAATTATAAGTGCCAACGACATCGTTGACGTGATTGGCTCCTATTTTCCATTGCAACGGGCAGGAACGAATTACAAGGCTTTGAGCCCGTTTAAAAAGGAGAAAACGGCCTCCTTTTTTGTCACACCTTCGAAGCAGATATTTCATTGCTTTAGCACCCAGCAGGGTGGGGACGTGATCAAGTTTGTCATGTTATATGAAAACGTAGATTTTATGACTGCTGTGCGGCAATTAGCCGAGCGTGCAAATATCCAGATTCCTGAAGACGGTCACACAGATAATGGGGAAGCATCGCAAAAAGCCTTGTTGTACAAGGTCCTTGAGGACGTTTCGGCCTTTTATCAGCGGAATTTGCACAAAGAACCAGAGGCTGAAGGAGCGCGCCAGTATTTAACAAAACGGGGTTTGACGTCTGACCAATCTAAGTTGTTTGCTTTGGGATTCTCACCGGAGAGCTGGGACGCCACCTTGCGGCACCTTTGTGATAAAGGGCATTCATTGGGAATGATTGAGATGTCAGGACTCGCAGTTGCGAAAACTGACGATAAACCTGAAGCAGGTAAAAAGTATGATACCACTCGCTATTATGATCGGTTTCGAGGGCGCTTAATGTTTCCCATATGTAACGAGAGTGGGAAGGTTGTAGGTTTTAGTGCTCGAACTCTAGATTCATCGGCTAAGGAAGCTAAATACGTGAATTCCCCCGAGAGCCCGCTATTTCATAAAAGTAAGGTGCTTTTTGGCCTCGATAAAACCAAGCGCGCAGTCAATGACGTCAGACGCTGCATTATTTGCGAAGGCCAAGTGGACCTCATCTCGATACATCAATCGGGCATTCAAAACGTCGTGGCGACGATGGGTACGGCGTTTACTGAGTTTCATGCCCAAGTCCTTAAACGATTTGCCGATGAAGTGGTCCTTTGTTTTGATTCCGACGCCGCCGGGAAGAACGCAGCCATGCGCAGTATCGATCACCTCCTTGAAGTTGGGTTAGCGGTGACCGTGGCGGAAATTCCTGCGCCAGATGATCCCGACAGCCTTATCCGCACAAAAGGGGCAGACGCGTTTAGGGAAATTATTAATAGATCGCGGGATTATTTTGATTTCCTATTGGATTTTCAATGTCAAAAGCACAATCCTGCGACAGCCGCTGGGAAGATGAATATCACCAAGGGGATAACTGAAGCGCTCGTAAAGGTGCATAATTCCGTACACAGATCTGATATCATGCGCAAAGTGGCGGCCCGGTTGCAGGTGGACCAAGGGGCGCTCCTCCAGGAATATCGGAAGGCGGCGCGTCAGGCCCAATCGCATTTTGCGAGTGGAAAAAGGGAAAATAAACCCGAAACATCGGGAATCGAGGAGCCCACGGTGAATCGTGTGCAGGAACAATTGGTGGGTCTGTTCCTTCACAAACCTGTGGAGTCGATGCCCTCCCTCGCGACGTTAAACACCGGCTGGATAGAACCCACCCAAGCGGGACTTATCCTTCAGAAGATGAAACTGGAGGGGCGCATTCTTACCACCCAGGAGTTGCTCTCTGATCCTCAACTCGCGTCTGCACAGAACCTTATCACTCGGTTATTAAGTGCGAACCTGCCCTTTGGGGTCGAAACAAATTATGGATCCCTGGCATTAAATCTTATCTTGCGGCTCGAAGCTGATTTCACCGAAAAGCAGTTAATGGCGCTCAGGCAGGAAATGGCTTCGCAAAAGGAAGATGCAGATCAGAAGACAGGAGAGGAAATATTTAAGCTAACACTTCGATTGCAGGAACTTGTGAAATTAGGAGTGGCCGCCAAAAGAAGTTATTGACTTAAAATAAACTGTCGCTGATATTGACCCGCTTTTGGCGAGTATCCCAACATAAAAATATATGGCAATTGTCCTGAAAAAGAAGTCCCCCAAGAAAATAACACCGGTAAAAACTGCGAAACAGGTTCCACGCAATACCAAGCCTGAAAAGAAAAAACCTATTCCTGCTCCTCCTGAAAAAAAAGGAAAAGCGGCCAAGTCTAAAGGCGATTCTGCCAAGGGGAGTCGTAATGCAATCAATCAACTTTCTGTTTCAAAGGCTCCTGTCGCCACCCCAACGGATCTCGTTTCGCAAGAACGTAATCTGCGCATTAAAGATTTGATTCGTCTGGCGAAAGAACAAGGGCATCTGACTTACGACGATATTAACGACGCGATTCCTGAGGGGATTAATAATCCTGAGGAACTTGAAAAGATTTATATTCAGTTGCGCAACATGGAAATCGAGATCATCGATGCTTCCGATGTTGATACCAAGGGCGGCGGAAATGCTCCTGTTGAAGAGGAAGACGAAAAACCAGCTTCAAATGAAAAATTGGATATTCTGGATGATCCCGTCCGGATGTACCTCAAGCAAATGGGGCTTGTGCCTCTTCTCACCCGCGAGCAAGAGGTCGAAATTTCCAAGCGGATTGAAGATGCTGAAAATGAAGTTCAACGCTTTATTAACAGCTTCGGATTTATCGCCCGTGAGTATCTTAATTTGGCGATCAAATTAATGGAAGGCCGCGAACGTTATGACCGCGTGATCATGGACAAAAAAATCGACAGTCGCGAAAAGTACATGCGCGTGCTGCCTAAGTTGACCCAAGACGTGGCCAAGGCGAATAAAATCGCTGAGAAAAAGTATGAGGCGGTGATTAAAGCTAAACACGCTGGTAAAGCGGCCTACGAACGGGCTCTTAAAGAATTCAAAAAGGCAGACTCCACCCTCCAGAAGCTGTATCCAAAATTTTATTTTAAGCAAAAAGTCACAGAGGAATTTGTGACATTTGCAGATGTGCGCGCCGAGCAGATCCAGGAAACCTTTAAAGAACTCGAAGCAGCAGAAAAATCAAAAAGTAAAGATGCGAAAAAGATGGTTTCTGCTGTTAAAACCGTTCTTGAAGGTCTTGAACTCGAAACACGCTACGCGCCTGATCAATTTTTGGTTGCACATAAAGAACTTAAAGATTGGTTGCGTAAAGCTCTCAAGGCGAAAACCGAGATGGTCGAAGCCAACTTGCGTCTCGTTATTTCAATCGCCAAAAAATATACAAACCGTGGCCTTTCTTTCCTCGACTTGATTCAGGAAGGTAACATGGGGTTGATGAAGGCTGTGGAAAAATTCGAGTACCGCCGCGGTTACAAGTTTTCTACATACGCCACTTGGTGGATTCGTCAGGCGATCACACGTTCGATTGCGGATCAGGCGCGAACCATCCGTATCCCCGTGCACATGATCGAAACGATCAATAAACTCATGCGCGTGCAGAAGCAGCTGATTCAGGAGTTCGGTCGTGAACCAACCCCTGAAGAAGTGGCGGAAGAAATCATGATGCCTGTGGAACGCGTTCGCGCTGTTCTTAAGATGGCACAGCAACCAATTTCGCTTCAAAGCCCGATTGGGGATAGTGACGACACTAGCTTTGGTGATTTTATCGAAGATAAAACTGCGGAAAATCCGGCGGAAATGACTGCTCATCGGTTGTTGAAAGACAAACTCGGTGACGTGTTAACAAGCCTCACAGACCGCGAACGTAAGGTTCTCGAACTGAGATTTGGGCTTGTCGATGGTTTCTCGCGAACCCTCGAGGAAGTGGGACGCCAGTTTAACGTCACCCGTGAGCGTATTCGTCAAATCGAAGCCAAGGCTCTCCGGAAGATGCGTCATCCTACGCGTATTCATCAGCTCGAAGGTTTCCTCGACTTTGGAGAAGAGTAAACTAGCAAGATCATGTTTTACATAAAAACTCTGCATTCATGCAGAGTTTTTTTTTGTCTTAAACGCATCTTTGGTAAACATTATATTTCACTGAAAAAACAGAGCCGTAAGTTTTAAATCTATTAAAAAAACTTCTGCGTCAGTTCTAAAGATAAAAGTGTGACCCTTATTTATTAGCTCTCATATTCATGTATATCTACAAAAACTATGGGCAAGATTAAATGTTTTTTTGAAAGACCATCGATGCGACAAAGTTCGCCGCAAGAAGTCTCAGGAATTACAAGCTCAGGGGGTGAACTCAACAAAGGGAGGAAGTACATGTGGCTCAATGATGATAGGAACATGTAACCCGAGGAGCGGAAAGCCTTCAAGACACTGTATAATAGTTTTTTTAAAACATAAGACCAACGGGTGCCTGTGATTCATAGGCAGGCAGGGGCTGGCTGGCAGATGTCACAATTGTTTAGGTTTTCGTCCTTTATCCTTGGTCCGGTGAAGCCTAGTTTATTTCTATGCTCCATACACGTATTACAAAGATACTCCCGCTTACTTTAGTATTTCTATTTTGTTTTGTGGCATGCACGTCGCCCAAATCAGCTTTGCGCAAGGAGGGTGTGGTGATCCGGGAAAATTTGGTGTTTGCGGAGCGCAGTGGGAAAAAGCTGGCTCTTGATTTTTATGAAAACCACCAGAGTGAAAAGCCGCCCTTGGTCGTTTGGTTTCATGGCGGTGGATTTGTCTCAGGGAGTAAAGATGATTGTCCACTGGGATTTCTAGTGAATAAAGGATTCGCTGTGGCGAGTGTGAGTTACCGGTTTACAACATTCGCCCCATGGCCCGCCCAGCGTGATGACGCATTGCTCGCGCTCAACTGGTTGCGGGAAGCAAAGGATTTAAAATTTGATCGGGACAACATTTATTTGGCCGGGGTTTCTGCCGGAGGACACTTGGCAGGGATCACAGGTTTGGCTGATCAGAATAAAACGAGGGTACGAGGTATTATTGATCTCTGTGGGGGCGTGGATATGCGGAAACTCCATATTGAGGGCAGCCCGTTCGCGCGGGACTGCGTGGAAAAAATGTTTGGTGGCCCTCCCCGTAACCCTGACCCAAATGTTGATAGTGCGAATCCCGCTTTGTTAGTTGATAGTAGTTCGCCGCCGTTTTTAGTTATTCATGGAACAGCAGACAAAACGATTCCTATTAATCAAAGTGAAATATTGGTTGAGAAATTAAAGGCCTCTGGTGTTCCAGTGACGTTTAAGCGCTTAGAGGGGTTGGAACATTCTTTAGGAGGTGCAAATAATCCGGTTCTCAAAGAAGCTGTGATTGATTTTCTAAATCCGAAGAAAAACGCCCCGAAAAATTAGGAATGCTTTACAATGAACCCGCGCACCATTGTAATGTGCGAATGTCAAAAGGCGTTTGTTTATTAAATAGGGAAGATTTGGCGAAAGTTTATCTTCCGGTAGGTCAAATGTTGCAAATTGATCGAGTGCTCTCCATTGAGGGATCTGAGATACATGCCGAAATGGATATTGCCGACCATTGGGTTTTCCCACTGCATTTTCCAAATGACCCTGTTTTTCCGGGGTGCCTCCTTATCGAAGCAGCAGGGCAACTCGTTGCGATATGGGGATGGCATGCCAAGCTTAAAGGGAACCCGCGTATGGCAAAAGTTTCCGCCAATTTTTTGCGGCCCATCCTGCCCGAACATGGGGTTATTACTCTAAAGTCAAAAATCAAAATCAAACGCCACGTGGTTCGTGGTAATGTTCAAGTGTTTGCCGGTGGTGAGCTCGCTGCGGAAATCGAGCCCGTCATTGTTATTGTAAAGGAATAACGAACTGCGGCTTAGTCGAGCGAAATCCAGAATCGGCTCTTATTATTTAAACAGGTTCTGAAGCGGGTTGTTGATCACTTTGTTGATTTCCACGTCGATCTTAGGGTCGTCGGTAGTGTTTCCGACCGTGAAGGGAAGGCGATACCCCTCTGGGTCTTCTTTGAGGACCATTTTAACCATACTCGGCAGTGACTCAGCCGTTTTCGGAAAGACAACCAGCTCTCCTGCCATGCTCAATGTTTTGTCGTAATCTAATTCGCCCCCAGGGGTAAGTTGGATTTTTAAATCGGAGTTGATGAGGCTTCCTTGGGCAATAATGATCTTATTCCCTTGCAGTACAAAAAGGATATTTCCCTTAAGCCCATTAAGGTTTTCAAGCTTTCCACGGAAATCATCACCTAACAACATTGCCGCTGCGGGGAGGGTTGTTTTAGTGCTCCCATTTATTAGATTAAGTTCGCCTTTGCCAGATATCGCTTTCGTTGTGCCGGCGAAATCTCCCGTGAGGCTTTCGATGACCAAGTTACTGGTTCCTTTGCGATGCGCGTTGTATCCAATTCCAGAAAGCAGTTTGGACGCATCCGCGTTCTGTACCGTAACTTTTGGAAGATTGAGTGACTGTGAGGCGAGGTCAAGCGTGCCGGGGGCGATCAGTGTTCCTCCGTAAAAGGCGGCTTCATAATTCCTGAGAGTGAGGGTAGTGGAAGATAATTCTCCTCCCATCTTAACTTTTTCAAAAGCGATAACGCCCGATTTTCCAGAGGCGCAAGTGAGATTAAAATTAATCCCGCCTGCTGTGCGATGGGCCGAACCTTCCACGTTCTTTAATTCTGTAGCCCACCCAGAAAGCTGGGGCATTTTAAACTCCACCTGATCAAATGTCACCTTGTCTAACCCCAAGCGTAAACTTCCATTTCCCTCTTGGCTGAGATCCAGTTCAATAACGCCATCCGCTAGGTTCAAGCTCTTTAATGCGACTTTCCTGTTTTTCAAAAACACCGACCAATCCAGGCCAATGCCGACACTTTTAGCATTAACCTTTTTCACGATGTCACCTTTATCCCCCGCATAGATGACTTCGTGGGCCTTAATGGACCAAGGCATACCGTTCAGTTTTTTGAAGCTAATCTGATGTTTGCCATCGTTCAAATCGGCCACAGCTTTTTTGTACATCCAGCCACTTGAAATGACTACCGCTGAGCCAATCACTCCCAGAATAAGGAGGATAAAAAAGCACACACAAAGAATAAGAAATAGTTTCATCGCGCACGCAAGGTACCATGGTCTTGGCGTAGCGCAATAATCAGAATTGGCCCGACGTCGGTGAGCACTATTTTTTGGCCACACGGTCTGGCATTTCTACACTGGCGTTCATGATACTTCAGGAGTAAGATTAAAATATGAAAAGGACAGTTCATATGGTCCTTTTTAGTGCTGTAAGCAGTTTCCTTTTTTTATCCTCTGGCTGCTCTAGAAAACCGTCTGTTCTCGTACCTATTGAAGAGAAAAAACTTTATTGGAGCGCAGCATTAAGCGGGGATATGAGTACTCTCGACGGATGTCTGAACCGGGGTTTCGAGGTCAATTCGTCGGACAAGCAAGGGTGGACGGCCCTGATGCTCGCAAGTTATTACGGCTATGATAATGTGGTGACAAACCTTCTAGCACGTGGGGCCAATCCGAAAATGGCGAGGCACGATGGCTGGACGTGTCTTCATTATGCCGCGCAAAGCGGTTACACCTCCATTTGCCAGCAGTTGATCGATAAGGGTGCAAAAATTAATGTTCAATCGAGGGACGCCGAAACACCGCTCCTGTTGGCGGCGACTTTTGGACAGACGGACGTCGTCAAACTGTTAGTCTCTCAAGGAGCCCATCTGAACACCAAAGATCATGCGGGCGACACGGCACTTGCGATGTCACGCAAAGAAAAATTCCCCAAGATCGAACGGATCCTCATGGAGGCGGGCGCCCGTTAAGCCTAAGTTAGTGAATAAACCGCGTAACACCTTCTCTAAAACCTAAAAATGTGTGAGGGCACAGATCTTTTTCCGCTTGGGTATAGTCGGACGAAATATTGTCTTCCTCTAACATGAGCAGTTGGTCGCGGGTCACCGGAGGTTTTGGCAGAACCCACTCAAACACCGTGGCGCCTAATCGGACCAGAGCCAAGGGCGCGTGGATAAGCAGGGGACTTTTTTTCTTGGCTCGTGCAATGACTTTGACCGTTTCCTTCAAGCTTAACTTTTCAGGTCCTGCGAGATCGTAGTGCTTGCACACTGCCAATGGATTCGTTGCCGCAGTGATAAAACATGATGCGACGTCCTTAACAGCGATGGGTTGCAATAGATTTTCTCCTCCACCGGGCAACGGGATGCAACCCAGCTGAAGTTGGTACAGCGGAAATTGCATCATTTTCACAAACATAGATGTGAAAGGATCGCCGGGACCGAACACGATGGAAGGACGAAGGATAGTCCAATTTAAATCTGAACCCCGAACGGCTTCTTCTGCTGCCCACTTCGTCTTATGGTAGAGCGACCGCGCATTGACCCGCGTCCCAAGGGCGCTCATGTGCACAAACTTAAGCACGCTGTTACGTTTCCCAGCTTCTATCATGTTCACAGTGGCATCAATGTGTGCCTGTTGAAATCCCTGTTTTTTGGTTTCGGCAATGATTCCCACAAGGTGCATGATAACTGTGCTGCCTCGGATCATTTCGTCCTTAATCGTTTCTTGACGGGTCACGTCACACGTGAAAAACGTAAGATTCGGGTGAGTAGAAGTCGTAGGGTTTCGTGCTAATGCCCGCACTGAATGACCTTGCACGAGTAATTGCCGGACAATTTCTTTTCCAATGAAACCGGTCGCTCCTGTTACAACAACGGTTTCCATATTAAGTGGATTTAAGAGCTGCATTTAATGAGCCGCGTTTGTATCCGGCTAGATCGAGTGTCACGTAGGTGTACCCGAGCTTGATGAATGCCTCGACCGCCTGCTCGTGATATCCGCTACTGATAAACTGTTCGAGTTCCGATTTCGGAAGTTCGATTCTTGCCGTTTTGAGGCCGTTAAAATCATGGTGCCTGACACGCACTTCGCACAACCCGAGAGCTTTCAGAAATCCTTCCGCTTTCTCAATCATGGAAAGCGATTCGACCGTTACGGGTTGGCCATACGGAATGCGTGATGAAAGACATGCCATGGCTGGTTTGTCCGCCGTGGGGAGGTTCATTTGCGCCGATAGCTCCCTAATTTCAGCCTTGGTTAGGTGCGCTTCTTTTAAGGGGGCGACGACCTTGAAGTTCCGAGCCGCAATTGCGCCCGGTCGGTGATCCCCAATGTCATCGGCAATTTCCCCGTAAGCAAGCGCCGACCATCGTCCGTTGCTAGCCAGTTCTTCCATCTCCTTGAACAACTCAGCCTTACAAAAATAACAACGGTTCGGAGGGTTTTCTGTGTATTCAGGATTTTGCATTTCCATGGTTTTGAGAACTTGGATTGGTATCCCTCGCTGCTTCACCAACGCCAAGGCCTCTTCCAACTCCCGCCTTGGCAGACTTGGGGAATCGGCGATGACGGCAAGCATTTTATCTTTGAGTACCTCGTGTGCCACCACCACTAGAAATGAACTATCAACCCCGCCCGAGTAAGCCACCAATAGCGACCCGTACTCCTTCAGGTTTCCTTTTAACACTTCCAGCTTTTCGTTTCCTGTCACCGCATCACTATTCACCACCGTAGAAAGAAAGCAACATCGCTAAAAAAGCCTAGGGTTAAGGCTGAACGAAAAATGAGCCCGGACTTTTCCTTCGTGATTGATCTTTTCCAACTTTCCGTAATGATACCGCGCCATATGACAACCTCTGGTGCAAATAAAAAATCATCAAAAAAGAACGTAAAACCAAACGCACATCGCCAGTATTCATCAGCTATGGTTGACGGATATACGCGCGCTGGCAGCAGGGCGATGCTGAGACCGGTAGGGTTTAAGGAAGAAGATTTCAAAAAATCGGTGATTGGGATTGCTTCAACGTGGAGCATGGTGACCCCCTGCAACATGCACATCGACAAGCTGGCAATTAATGCCGGCCAAGGGGTGGACCAAGCGGGCGGGAAATCGGTTATTTTTAATACGATCACGGTTTCCGATGGGATTTCCATGGGCACAGAAGGGATGAAGTACTCCTTAGTTTCGCGAGAAGTGATTGCCGATTCCATTGAAACAGTGATGGGTTGTCAGGGGTTTGACGGGTTGGTCGCGGTTGGGGGATGCGACAAGAATATGCCTGGGTGTCTCATGGCGATTGCGCGGCTGAACCGCCCGGCGGTATTTGTTTACGGGGGAACGATTCTTCCTGGGTGCATTAAACTTAACGGTGTTAATAAAATTGTGGATTTGGTTTCTGTGTATGAAGCCATTGGTGCCTACAGTAACAACAAAGTCTCCAAGGAAGAATTTAAACTCATTGAGTGTAATGCATTGCCCGGACCCGGATCCTGTGGAGGGATGTATACCGCGAATACAATGGCTTCGGCGATCGAAGCGCTGGGGATGAGTTTGCCTAATAGTTCAGCCCAAGCGGCTACTTCGCCTGATAAAGTGCGCGATTGTCGTGACGCCGGTGCTGCGGTGTTAAACCTAATCAAAAAAGGGATTCGTCCTCGTGACATCATGACGCTGGAAGCGTTTGAAAATGCGATCACCGTGGCTAGTGCCTTAGGGGGATCGACGAATCTCGTACTTCATATGCTGGCCATGGCGCATTCTGCGGATGTGATATTGAAACTCGACGATTTCACCCGGATTGGAAAAAAAGTTCCCACTCTTGGAGACCTTAAACCTTTTGGAAAATATTTCATGGTGGATCTGATTAAAATTGGTGGAGTCCAACCGATGATGAAGCTCCTTCTCGAGGAAGGTTTAATCAACGGCGACTGTATGACTGTCACGGGTAAGACAGTGAAAGAGAACTTGAAGACGGTTAAACATTATCCGAAGAACCAATCGATTATCCGGCCGCTGTCAGACCCTATTAAAAAGGAAAGTCATCTCGTTGTTCTCAAGGGCAATTTGGCTCCTGGCGGGGCAGTGGCAAAAATCACGGGTAAAGAAGGTTTGCGGTTCTCAGGCAAAGCACGCGTTTTTGATTCTGAACCAGAAGCCATTGAACGGATTCAGGACGGAACTGTGCAGAGTGGCGAAGTCATCGTGATTCGTTACGAAGGGCCTAAAGGCGGACCTGGGATGCGCGAAATGTTGTCACCTACGGCAGCCATAATGGGCCGTGGCCTTGGTAAAGAGGTGGCACTGATCACTGACGGTCGGTTCTCCGGTGGGAGTCACGGGTTTGTGGTGGGGCATATCACACCCGAAGCGTATTCTGGTGGACCGTTGGCAATTGTGAAGGACGGAGACATCATCATTATCGATGCAGATAAACGTGAACTGATCCTGCAAGTTCCAGCCGCAGAAATTAAGCGGCGGACGAAATCTTGGAGAAAGCCGGCCCCTAAATATACCAAGGGTGTTTTAGCTAAGTACGTCGTCATGTCTAACTCCGCATCTGAAGGTGCTGTTATGGACGCGAATCTTAAATTCTAAGAGAGGCCAAACTCCTCTTTTGGTTTGGAATGGGCAGAACCCTTAAACAGGGCTCATCAGGTTTACCACGTCGCTCGGAACCTCAGCCACGTGCTGCGCCGTGTGCATGATTTCCTCTGGGCCCAAGCCCCAGAGGACGCTGCAACTCGCTAGACCAGCGACACGCGCGCCTTCGATATCGTTGATGCTGTCGCCCACCACAAGGATGGTTTTATTCGGTGTGAGATTCATCTGGTTAAGCGCCAGTAGAAACGGGGCGGGGTGCGGTTTCCGCTCTTTGGTGGTATCACCACCCACAACACTTTTGAATAAGTGGGCGATGTTGAGTCCTTCGAGGATGATCCGACAAGGTCCTTCAGGCTTGTTGCTGACCACGGCCATTGGGATGCCATGGCTGTGCAAGCTACTGAGCATTTCAGGGATTCCTGAATACATCACAGTTTCCTTCAGGCAGTTCTCAGCGTAATGCGGACGCCATAACGTGATCGCTTGGTTAATCAGGGTTTCATCATCTGATTCCAACGCCCGGCGCATGAGCAATTGAACCCCGTCACCTACATATGACCGGACTCGTTCTATGGGGAGCGCGGCTTTTCCCAGTTGGGTGCGAACGTGGTTCACCGAATGTGCAATATCGCCCACGGAATCAATCAGTGTTCCGTCTAGATCAAAAAGGATTGCCTGATAACGCACAGCAGTCGGAGTTTAGTCACGTTCTTCTAGGGGGACATATTTGGCGTCTATCTGTCCGTTGTAGACTTGTCGCGGACGATAAATGCGGGTCCCCTGATTGTCGAAAATTTCTTTGTAATTTGCGATCCAACCGGGCATACGGCCGATAGAAAAGATGACCGTAAACATTTCGGTAGGAATACCAATCGCGCGCATGATGATCCCGCTGTAGAAATCAACGTTTGGATATAGTTTACGTTCGATGAAATAAGGGTCGTGCAAAGCCGCTTCCTCGAGGCGTTTGGCGATATCGAGCAAAGGATCGTTAATCCCCAGTTTGATCAACAACTCATCGCAACGTTTCTTAATAATTTTTGCACGAGGATCGTAGTTGCGGTAAACGCGATGACCGAAACCCATGAGGCGGCGGCCGCTGTTTTTATTCTTGGCAGCTTCAATGAACTTGGAGCCGTCATCGCCTTCTTTATGGATTTGCTCGAGCATTTCGAGGACAGCTTGGTTAGCTCCACCGTGGAGGGGACCCCAAAGTGCGCAGACACCCGCAGCCGCAGCTGCAAAGAGGTTGGCACGACTCGAAGCCACCATACGCACTGTCGATGTAGAACAGTTTTGTTCGTGATCGGCATGCAACAGGAAGAGTAAATCCAACGCTTTGACCACTTCAGGTTCGGGCACGTACTCACGTTGCGGGTGCGAGAACATCATGTGTAACAAGTTGGCGCTATATTTGTAAGCGGGGTTCGGATAAATGATCGGCAATCCGCGGCTTTTACGAAATGAAAAGGCGGCAATCGTACGCACCTTCGACAAGAGCCGGGTAGATGCCTTCATGAAGTCTTCTTGCGTTTCCATACGCAGAATCGAGGGATGAAAACAGCTTGAGGCATTAATCATCGCCGACAGGATGGCCATCGGATGCGCATTGTACGGGAAACCCTCAAAAAAGTATTTCATGTCCTCATGCAACATTTCGTACTGAGTGAGCATGTCGGAGAACTTCGTGAGATCGTTCCGGTTGGGTAATTTGTTAAAAATGAGAAGATATGCCGTTTCAATGAACGATGACTTTTCGGCTAGTTCTTCAATGGGAATACCACGGTGCCGGAGAATGCCGCGTTCCCCATCGATGAACGTGATGTCACTCACACACGAGGCCGTATTGCCGTATCCGTCGTCCAAGGTCACATACCCGGTATTTTTACGCAGGGCTGACACATCCAACGCTTTTTCCCCTTCGGTACCGACGACGATGGGCAGTTCATGCGACTTGCCTTCAATTTCAATCTTAGCTACCTGTGTCATAATTACTTCCGATTCAATGGTTAACGTGCGACTAACCGCCTATCCAGACAGGCTATCATTTTACAAACACCTAGTCCGAGTCGGCTAGTTCCAACGACGAGTCCAAAACCACCGGACTTCGCATGGGCCTTATAGCAGCCGCAAACCAAAAAATCGTCAAGACAAAGTCTGCGAGGTAAAGCGTGATTCGTTTTACCTCATATCCATAGGACGAATTCTTTTTCCAGTGGCGCAGCGCCGCTCACGAGGAACGATGAGTCAGCGTGGATCACGCATTTGTTATCGTTTGCGGTGCGACAAATGGCGTCGGCGTACTCGATGAAGAAACCTCTGCGGGGTTTTTCTGTTTTGTTCTCCTTTGAGCGATGCAAAGTCAATCCGGTAAACGCAACAGCTTCACCGGCTTTCAAACGGGGAGGGACACCATCACCTTCAACCGGGACTTGCAAGTGCCATGAATCCTGACTTTTACTTTTGTGCGGCAGCAGCCCTAGTTTGTGCGAGTCCGGTTGCACCCACACACAACCATTTTCTTCGTCCACATCGTCGAGGGCAATCCAAATGGTGATATTTGTCGCCGGCAAAATCGAGACATACCCGTTATCCTGGTGCCATGGAAATTCGGTTCGGTTCTGGTTGCGATCGGGGAACTTTGTTACAAACTGCGTAAACCACATGACGAGGTTTTGTGAAACGAGTTGTTTAGCAATTTTAACATGAGGTCCGCTACTGACATACTTGCGGATCGCCTCCGAATAGTGCGAGACTTGCGAGGCGAATATAGTTCCCTCATTTTTCGATGCAGGATTAGTTTCCCATTTCCACTCGCGAAATCGAATCTCCTCGCGCCTGAACATTTCCAGCTCGGCCGGAGTCATGATACTCCCAATGAAAGCGTATCCCTCACTGCGGTACTGCGTTAAATAATCTTTAGTCTCAATCGATGATGCAACCATTGCGCCAGACCTAACACAATCCGACATCCCACTCAATGCACGCGATAAACCGAACTTTGCACAAAACGAACAAAGAGGTTTAAAGAGTTTCAACCTCATGAACCCAGGGAATCCATTTGGGATTCGTCGCGAAAATTCCCAAACAGCCGCGACGCGGTTGTGCCCATAAACCGTGTTACAACATTCATCATTTTGTACCGACTGGCTGATTGGAGGGCGAGTGGCACAGTCGAAGCTAAATCAGTATGCAACGAAAGAGGAAATTATATGAAAAAATTATTAGTAACAGTTGCAGTATTGGGTTTGGTCGTCGGCGGGTGTGCAAAGACGGAAAAAACAGAACGTGCCGAGTATTCGCCAAACGAATCTAGGTCCGGCGTCACTACGGAACAATATGACACACAAATGCCTGCTACAAACAGCGGCTCGATGTCAACAGTGCCGGGAAGTACGTCTCCTATGGATAATATCGGGACCACTACTTTAGGTGCGGAATCAACTGGAATAATCAACGCGAGTCCAGATAGCGTGAGCACCACGAATGTGAATAGCGTGAATGCGCCGGTAACAAATCCTTAGATGATGAGGGATGAGCAATGGCTCCTTGGTGAATGGTAAGATTGAGACGTCGACTTGAGTCGACGTCTCAAGATTTTTAAGTGATGTCAGTGGCACCCGGAGATACCCAAAGACTTGCCTTATTTAAAACTGGTTTGCCGCTTAGGTTTTGGTGTCTCTTCAGCCTGGGCGACCATCGTCTCGTCCGAGTCGTCCATGGCGTTTCTCGGGCGGTCACTGGTATAGGCGACATTGTAGCTATTGATTCCGCGAACGATAGCTTCAGCCGCCTTTTGGCGATAATTCGGGTCGAGGAATTTACGACCTTCCTTCGGATTCGTCAGATACCCGAGTTCAAGGAGAGTAGCGGGGACGCGTGAATTTTTGAGTACGGAAAGGCTCCGTTGTTTTGAACCGCGGTTCATGGTGGGGCCAAGGCTGGCAAGCAATTCGCGATGTATGGAACGGGAAAGGTAATTTCCGTGTTTTCCCATGTAAAACGTGGAGATGCCATGTGCGCCCGAACGGCGATACGCATCGAAGTGAATACTGACGAGCATTGAGTTTTTATGCCTATTAGCGATGTTTGCCCGTTCTTTAAGTGGGATAAATACGTCAGTGGACCGAGTCATAACGACTTTGTAACCTTGGCGTTCGAGGAGTGGCTTAGCACGCAAGGCGACGTCGAGGGCCATGGTCTTTTCTTTAATCTTTTGGCCGCGAATTCCACCGTGATCTTGCCCTCCGTGGCCGGGGTCTAGGACAATCGTCGACGCTGCATGAGCGTTTGTCCCGAGCCAGAAACCTGAGGATAAGATTAGGCTGATTACGAACAAGCATGTGGTTCTCATGTCTCAGAAGGCTAGCACCTGTTTTTACGAAATTCTATAAAAAAACATTCGTAAGTTTAAAATTAATTTTAAGGAAAATTGAATAGCTCGCATCGCGCCATAGTCTAAGTGTGACCTAGTCGGGGAGTCTCAGATTCCTATTAACCTCGATTCAGTTTTCCCTTTCGGCGTTAAGCCTATCCTCGGACTTTCCAAGAGCTGGGCCCTCAATGTGGCATAGACAATCCTGTCTGTGCTTCTGCGTTTGCGCAGATTCCCATTACCCCGCTTTCCTCAAATCTGCGTGAATCTGCGGTTCACCATTCCGAAAAAATTTCGTGTCTTCTTTCGGCATCGGTTTCATAATTCATCATTCTTCCTTCATACTTCTTTCTTCTCACCCAGCGTGCTGTGAAGACTGCCCCTTGTGAATTTTAATGATACTTTGTGCGGATAGCTGTGCCCTTTTTGACGCTCTGCTCGGCCGAGTCGAGGATGTGGATCGGACGGCGTGACCACTCGGAAGTGATGATCAGCTTGCTTCCCTTGACTAGATGGTCCACCACATTCTGATAGTACTTAGGCCACTGAGCTTCAGGATTCGAATAACGGGTGATGGTTGTTTTCCCGTCCATAATATTAGTCACTTCAACAAAGCCCCAATCCATGACCATCGAACCTTTTGTCCCGGTGACTTCCATAATTCCGCGCTTGGGATTCGAATCAAGATGGGTGATATTTAGGGAGAGCCAGCCACCTTTGGCAAAGCGAACCATCACCTCGACTTCGTCCTCGTTTCCGTCCTTCTTCCAAGCGGTTTGCGGGGCCCAATAGCCCTTCTTCGCATAGGCGGAGACTTCGGTAAAATCGTCATTTAAGATTTGCAGGGAGTATTCCAACAGATGAACCCCGAAATCATAGAGGATGCCGCCCGAAATTGACTTGCTGGAGCGCCACCAATCACCGGGCTTTCCATACGCTCCCATGTGGGCTTCCACTCGATAGACATCGCCGATCTGTCCCTCGTTGACCAACTTCATGGCATTCAGAATGACACCGTCCCAGTGACGGTTGTGATACGTGCTCAGCATCACGTCAGCCTTTTTCGCGGCCGCGATCATGGCGTCACATTCCGCCGTGGTGATGGCTAGGGGTTTTTCACAGACCACATTCCGTCCCGCTCGCAAACACTTCAAGGCGATGTCGGCATGCGTGTTGTGCGGAGTGATGATCGTGATGATGTTGGCCTCTGATTTCTTGAGCATCTCTTCGACCGTGCTATACGTTTCGATGTGGGGAAAATCCTCCGTGGCCACTTTGCGACGGGCGGGATCTACTTCCGCCACAGCGCAGGGGATAGCCCCCGTGAGCATAATTTCCTTGATGTGATGACGGCCCATGTTGTACGCGCCGCCGTAACCGATGACACCGATTTTAATGTCGGAAGGTTTTTTGATTTTTTTCATAAGACAGGATTTGGTTTATGTGATCTAGCGCGCAGCCCATAAGAGACCCTGAACGGTCATTTCCAGGACATGGGGATATTTGGTAAACTCGGCAGGATCGTGACCCAGCGCGTTGTAGAAGACGCGGCCCTTGCCCCAAGCCTTGGTCCAGACGACAGGCATGACGCAGCGGTTGCCATCACAGACATAGGTGGTTTCAGCCAAAACCCGCATCCCGGGATCCACCAGCATGTAGTATTGCTCGGAGTTGTAAGGGAAGTTCAGGGGAACGCCTTCGGTGATCGGGCTCATTTCACAGGTCACGCGCACATCGTAGTCGCCGACATGGGGATGTCCGACAAATTGTCCGCCCACCATCCATTGGTACGAGAGGTTGGCCCGGAAGGCATCGCCCATGCCCCCGTGAATCCCGCCCAGACCGACACCGCTCATGATCGCATCGTTGAGCCCTTCCCATTGAGGGGCGGAGATTTCGCTCATCGTCCAGCAGGGAAATATAAGGTCATACTTTTTCACTGCCTCCTTATCCTCCAGCGGCGCGAGGGAATTTTCCACCCGGACGGTAAATCCGTTATTTTTCAATTCCTTCTCAAAAATGCCGGCAATAGCATCAGGCTTGTGTCCATCCCAACCACCCCAAACAATCAGTGCATTTTTCATAACAGTATCGCGAATTTAGTCGTATTTATTGGTGATCCGGCTCCATCCACAGGGGATATGATCCGGGCTGATCTGAGGTTATAGATTTTGATCGCCAGAAACGCAATGGAGGGTATTCTCAAAAATATGGACGATTTTTACATCCATGTCGCTCCCTTTCCTCGGCTCCACTCGTTGGGACGGAACGTCGAAAGCATCGGGCTCATGACCCGTAAATCGGTACAGATGAACACGACCTTCAGCACATTCAATTTCTCGGTGATTTTTGAAGGCGAGGGGGAATTCAACTTGGACGGGCGGCGCTGGCCGGTCAAAGCACCGTGCGTCATTACGCAATGGCCCAGGATCCACGCAAAGTATGGTCCTTTCAAACACTGGGAAGAGCTTTACATCGTCTATTCCGCCGAAAATCAACCGTTGTTTGAGGCTATGAACATGGCCAGCCGTCAGCGACCCGTGTGGTCCTTTGGTGACCCCGGGCCCGTCCGAAAAATCCAGGCTCAGATCGCGACACTGATTTCCAAGCTGGGTGATCCGGGTGTAGTGGACCGCCTCGACAGACTCTGCGACTTGATGATTGTGGAGACCCACCTTGGAAGTGCTTCGATTGTGGAACATCCGCAGGAAATGGAAATCCGGAAGATCCGGGCGATGGTGGATGCGCAACCGTTGGAAAACCATGATTTCGAAGCGCTCGCCTATGA
>JAWXCD010000012.1:0-9838 GCA_034440535.1 Verrucomicrobiota bacterium
ACCACGAACATTTACAGGAATAAAGTCGGGGGCCACATAGAATATTTTTGTAACAAGTCCTTGGGCACCTTCGGGCGAAATAATAACCGCCTTGGCTTCGACACGATAACCCACGCCAGCTGCTTTAGTCACAAAGCCAAGCGCTTCACGCAAGGTAACATTCGTGAGTTCGAGAGTAATAGGAGATGGAGGCGCACCTTGACCAAGCTCTTTAACTATATTTATACCTTTAGCATCCGTTTGGGTTTTACTATATTGGCGCAATCTGGAAATAGCAGCGTCAAGCGAAGCTTCATTTAAAGTAAGCTGTTCAATCTGTATACTGTTCAGCTTTCTTTCAATCTCGGATTCCTTTATGACCCCGCCTGGTAGACCTAGTGTATTCCCCCCCTTTGGAGCCCTGAAATCTTCACTCCACTTATCGCGCACTGTCCAAGCAGATTCAGCATCCAACCTGTCCTTGAGTGCATTGGCACTCTTTATTTTCTTCTGATAAACATTCTTTAACCTGTTTGCCGCTGCAATATTATCACGGTCAATCGCCAAGATTTGACGATAGGAATCGATCGCCTTGTCATTTTGGCCTGTGGCAAAAAACGCGTCACCTTCACGAAAGAGCGTTTCAATTGAATTTTGGGACTTTAAGAAAGTAGGCGTCATTGCAGTGTTCACTTCCCGCGCCCGAGCAGGACGTGCAGAAGCCTGTTGGCCTTTGATTTTTTCGATGTGACTCGCTAACCCCCGTGCTGTGGAGTCATTTGGATTATACCGCAACGCTTGAGCAAGATGATCAGCTGCATCTTGATTTCTTTTTTCGTTATGCGCAATAACCGCAAGTTTCGCATGTGAAGCTCCTAAACCATTCTGAACATTTAAATATGTTTTTTGAGTGGCTGGTGTGGGATTTCCCATGAGTGCGAAGGCTGCTGAAAACCGTTCAAGTGCTTTTTCAAGTTCTCCGCTATTTAAAAACTTGTAACCTTCGGCTGTGTAACCCTCCGCTCGAATCAAATCCTCTTCCCGGCGGAAGTTTTCAAGAGCAGATGTTTCCTGTGCGTAGGCAGTGAGTCCCATCTGAGACAAACACAAAAAAGTCATCAAACGAAATAAAGTCTTTAAGGATATCATTTTACACAAGTTTTTATGTTATTTTAGTCGGATAAACCAAGCTCTTTCCAACGAACTACGACAATTTATTTAGTTTGGCGTAATTTTTAACTCAAATGCTTGATTCTCCGTATCTTTGATTGATACAATAGTGCTATCAACTTTGTCAATCTTATATTTTTTACTCTTAAGCGTAAAATCTGCCCCTTCCCGAACCGAAAAGTCTCTTTCACCCACTGTAGTCACTAAGGGAAAGGTAAAATGCGCCGTTCTGACGGTTGTCGGTTTTGATTGATTTATTTTTAAGTCTAACCTGAACCCATCATTTCGGATCAATTGCAGTTCGGATAAATCTTGTTCAACTTGAGAATTCACTTTGGGATCGAAAACCTTCTCCTTTTTGATTGCGAGATTGACCACTTTGTACGTTCCATCAGACGTTTCAATGATCCCATCTTTAACGGAAACAAATTTTGTTTCAAAATTTTTGAGACCACGATCTTTGACGTTAATTTGGACTTCATTTGGCCCAGTAACCGCCTTAAAAAGAATTTCAAAGTTCTGTTCCTCATACTTCGTATAGATGAGTTTAGTCGCCCAATCCGGATGCACCTCTGCGTTGTTGGGATCCATTTTTTTATTCTGAGCCAATTCCCACAAATATTCCTCCTGAGTAGTGAACCCGTCATTATCCAGGTCCAACAGCACGTCCTTCTTGGTTAGCCCAAACTTTTCTGCCCATGTGCGGGGAACCTCATGCCAAACCTCATGTTTCGCGCTTTGCACATCGATGGCATTTGAGGCAGCGACATATACAAAGGGTCTGGCGACAAAAATTTGGTGCGGATGAGCGGACTCCACCACCGACCATGACTTAGGACTGTCGATAAGCACAGCCAACTGTTCAAGGGTTACGTTCTTAAAAGGCCCATCTTTTTTGCCATCTGGAACTCCAGGCACATTCACAAAGGTATTTCGAAATGAGCTATATGAAAAAAAGACCCATGAACTCCAGGCAATAAGTGCCATTAAGAGAAACGATAAAATGAGGTGTTCCGGATGTTGTTTAACAAACTCTTTCATATTCCTGGGACCTCCTCAACAGGAACATTAGGAACGGCTACCACTTTGGGAGTTTCTTTAAATTCGATCAGGCTAATGACAAGGTCAACCGACACCTTTTCATTTCCAAGAAAGGGAGTTAAACCCGATTGCTCATCAGATTTTTGATTTTTTTTGATTTCGATAAGCGAGGGCAGCTTTTGCAGCTCGTTATTGATGCGCATACTTTTAACCGAAAAAACGTTTCGCGACCGAGCGAGGACATTTATAAAATTATTTAAAACGCGAACGTCTCCTGTAAAAGAAAGTTCAAAGGGCAGCTCCCTGTAGAGAGGGTTCTCGACAATAGGCCCAGCGTTATCTTGGGATTGAGCGCGATCCGCACTCACTTTTTTCTCAAATACAGACCGTTTTATAAGTTTAATTTCTGTAGGCACTTCGGTCTCAGTGAGTTGAGTTAATAAAAATTCGACAGCACTCAACTGCTGATTTAAAACATCAGTGTCTTCAGGATCAGGCAAGGCAGAAAAATAATAGGTAAACCCATACGCAAATTTCTCCGGAACTTTGATATTCTTATCCGCGACCCGCTTATCCATTAAATCTTTAAACGCAGTAAATCGGTTTTTAAACACAATCGGGTCCGTTTTTTCCTTAGGGAGGTCAGGATTATTGTAATTGGCCAGAAGTTGATCTATCGATTTTTGGATCAGTTTTTGATTAACTTTAGATTGGTCAACATTCTTTGAGGATGGGAACGATTTAGATTTAGGCGTTGTTAAATTTGTAAAATTTTGGCGCTCAACCTCTAAATCACCCTCCGCAATGGTGAACTTTGAATTAAAAGAGCCAACCACAAAATACCCCAAGATGAGTGATGCCAAACAGACTAAGATGGAGAAGACGAGCGCCGCGTTATTCTTAATCCAAGTCATGGTCTTTTAACCTCCACTGGTTTTGCACTCACCTGTGCGAGTATCTTGTCCATTTCAGCCGTTGGCTTGAGCGCGACTTTCAATTTGAACGGGAAAAATGCATCGTCCTCACTGGGCGTCGGCAATGCCAAAATAACCGCATTTTCATCTACGATATCAAAGAAAGGGGAATCCTTTAAATTTTTAACAAACTTGGTGACCCCGTCCGTACTCTTATTTTCATTTAAACAAAACCCTTCGATGATGTAGTAGGTTTTCTCTACGACGACAGGTGGGGCATTCTTCGGTTTTTTGCCCTGCGGCCCAGGTGTCGGCTTTGGAGCTGCGACAGGTCTGGGACCCCCAGTTTTATCGGGCTGGAATGAAGCAATCCAGATGCGATGGTCCATTCTCAGATTTAAATCATTAAGCAATTCGGCCCAATACACTTTTTGAGCTGTCGTATTTAAAATATCCGTGTACTGCGATATTAATTTAATTTCCTTTTCCCTGGCCACTTTTATTTCGGTTTCTTTTTGTTGTAAACCCTGGTTGAACGACCGAACTTTCTCAAGTTCTTGGTTCACCAACTGGTACTGTTTCCAACTCTTTAAACTTCCCAAAACCACCATGAGCACCACTGCAATTGCAATTCCGATGTAAGCAGGTATGCGCTGACGGTTGGCTCGGTTTACAACAACTGATTGCGGTTCAAGGTTTATCTCAACCGGGCAACTTCCAATTTGGCGAACGGCCAACCCCACAACTTCACCAAGACAATGGACAATCTTCGAAAGATCCGCCTCCGCCATCCGAGGCGATAAAGAAACGTTCGAAACCGGGTTCAGGTAATCCACTTCCGCGCCTGGTATTTTCTCACGAAAAAACTGGCTCGTGTATCCCATGACTGAACTTCCTCCTGAAAGAAGAATTTTGGTTGGATTAGACCCGCCTTGTTGAGTTTTGTAAAAAATGATGGAACGCGAAATTTCCGTGTGTAACCGCGTCATCCCCTGGCGAATTATCTTACATAAACGCGCGACGGTAGGATCACTGGGCTCCTCATATGCGCCACCCAATCCGACGAAACCCTGTGTTTTTTTAAGATTTTCGGCATCAGCAAAGGAAACCTGAAACTCGCTTGCGATGGTTGTACTAAAAGTATTCCCACCCACAGGTATTGTTCGGGCAAAAAAACGATCCTTTTCAACAAAAATAAGATTTGTCGTTCGAGCACCTATATCAACTATAAGAACACACCCTTTATGTTCAGGATAATTGTACCTATACGCATTATATAATGCCATCGAGGAAACATCGGTTAATATGGATTGATACCCAGCCTGGGTGGTGACGGAATAAAATTGTTCGACCACCTCCGACTTAACCGCCACCAACATCACTTCCATCTCCCCTCCAGTTTGCGGGAGCTTCTGATAATCCCATACAACTTGTTCAATGGGAAAAGGCACATTTTGTTGAGCTTCGTAGCGTATGATCTGCTTGATTTTATCAGGCTGATCGATAGGCGGAAGTTTGATAAACTTGTAGTAGACCGATTGCCCTGCGACTGCGGATCCTACTCGTTTTTGTTTTGTCCCGAGTTGGGCTAGGGCTTGTTTGAGGGTCGAAGAAATGCCCTCCCAATTATCACCCTCTTTCGTCGGATCTGCCCCATGCTCAAGCGTCAGAAAATTATTGAGCGTTAACCCATTGCTTGACACAGAAAATTCCGCCACCTTCAATGTGCAGGCACCGAAATCAACTGAAACAATAGTCTGAGTAGCCATTTTATTTATTTTATGTGGATCTACTTCTGGGGTTTTATCATTTCATAGGTATCCCAATAATAAGGCGCCCATGGGGTCTGGTCCTTGTTCAGGAGAAACGGCCCGCTTAATCGTCCTACAAATTTACGCCATCCCATTTCCGGATCTCGCATCACCCAATCTGTCTTCGAATACGAATGCTTAACCTCCCCTTTTACAAGGAGCTCAACCAATACAAAAGCAGTGTCCTTCCCACGAAACTTCTGGCCTCCGCCAAAGCGCCGCACAACGGATGGGTGAATGTACATCGATGAAAAATGCTCCGGCCCATCGTAGACGTTCATATGTGTCACTTTACCTTCGATCAGTGACCACCTATAAACCCAATCATTGTCGATGCCCGCTTTTCGCAACTCCTCGGCGCTAAAGGGATCCTTCTCCTTTTGATTTAACCTTTGCTCAACCTTAACCGGATCCTCAACGCCTATGGTATATTGAAATGTGATTTCATCGGTAAATTGAAGTTCGGACGGCACTTTACCTTCTCGTATTGGCTTAGACTCATATTCAACATCGATCTCAATCCATTCTCGCTCCATGGATGAGGGCGTCGGCTTGCTTTCTCCGCCGCGGGGAGGCTGCACGTTATTGATCTCCACCTTCCGAATTCTGTATTCAAGGTCAGGTTTTATTTTTTGACCGTAGCCAAACTGACCTAAAATGATAAAAATGACGATTGTAAGCAAAGAAAAGTTTTGCATAAAAATTATTCTAATTGCTTATCCCTTAGGAGGGAATGCAAATTTTTACTAAAGCTAGTTACCTAAGTCCGAGCGGTCAATAAAAAATACTTGCCTACCACCGCCAACAGTTAAAAAACTTATTAAAATAAGTCGCTTTTGGAGCCATGGCGAAACATGACCCTACTCGTGTAGAAGCTATACCATTAAGGCAAAAAAATCAAAAATTGGCCCAGCCGCTAATTTTTGGGCGGGGGCTCGGTCGCAAAAGCTACATTCCAGATATCCGCTTCCCGACACATGTTCAGTGCTTCAACGATGAATTTATATTCTGTCTGCTCGTCCGCGCGAATAATCACGGCCTGATTGGGGAATTGTTTTACCAGTCCGGTGAGTACTTCGAGCAGTTCTTTAGGAGACTTCTGCTGTTTGTTCAGAATAATCACCCCATCTTTGCGCACATTAATCACCACTGTATCAAAGGGTGAATGCGATTCCTTGCTCGCGCTGGCCTTTGGCACCTTGATATCAAGCTCGGTTTCGTAACGAGCGATATTCCAAGTCAGCAGAAAGAAAACTAACAGAAACATGATAACGTCAATCATAGGCGCCAATTGCAATGCTACCTGTTCGTGATTGAATTGACGTCTAAATCTCAAACCTGACCTCCGCGATTCTTCAAGCGTAAGCCAATCTGTTCCAACAAGGAGGTGCTGTGCCCTTCGAGTTCAGACATAAGCGCTTGCACACGACCTCGGAAAAACGAATAAAACGCCATGGCCGTAATTCCTACAATCAACCCTGCGGCAGTAGCCACAAGCGCCTGAGAAACCCCCTGAGCGAGCGCCATTGTCTTCATTGGACTTGTTTCTGCCGCGATACTCCCAAACGACCGAAGAATCCCTACCACGGTCCCAAAAAGACCGAGCATCGGCGCCAGTGCCCCCACATCGAGGAGGTACAATGCCATCAGATTCATCTTCGAAGCCTGAGCTGTACCTTCGGTCATTGCAATTTCCTTAACCGATGCAAATTCCGCTTCAGGATGGTTATTCGCAAACCAAAGTGCCTTTTCAATCACGCGAGGCACGCTTCCTCCCTGCTTTTTGGACAATTTGTGCAAACCCGCCAAGTCTCCGTTGGCTAGGTAAGTTTCAGCGTTATCAATATAACTGTCAGTAATGACCCTAGCCCGGCGCAACGCGAAAATGTTTAATATTATGAGCGCCACAGCAATAACAGAACACAACAACAAGGGAATCATAACCCAACCACCTTCTTTAAGGAGTTCGAGCATTGACATCGAACCTGTCGTAGGAAACGGTTGAACGTTAGCATCTGCGGCATTCAAAAACGTCGCTGATAATAGGAGTATGGAGCTGAGGAGATATTTCATAATGGAGCCTTGAACGTTTTATCGTTTTGTTTGTTCTTTTTTGTCGAAGGCAGCATCAAATGATACTCCGCTGGGTTTAAAGTCGGTTTTGCGCACAAACGCGGCAGCTTCGGTTGCTCCATGTTCTCGGTCCATTCCGATATCTTCCCATTCAACAGACAATGGGCCTTGGTAATCAGTCTGATTAAGCGCACGAATAATTTCCTCAAACCGAATCGAACCGTGACCCAGCGAACGAAAATCCCAATGACGTCGGTGATCACCAAAGGATGTGTGCCCCCCGAAAACACCCGCTTCCACGGGAGTGGCCGACCAATAAACGTCCTTCATGTGGACATGATAAATCCGGTTTGCAAATTTATAAATAAAAGCCACGTAATCCACATTCTGGTAACCGAGATGCGATGGATCGTAATTAAATCCAAACTCTTCACGGTGTCCTATCGCTTGCAGCGCTCGCTCAGCGGTTACGATATCGAAGGCAATTTCGGTAGGATGCACTTCCAACCCGAAGCGAACCCCAGCCTTTTTAAATTCATCGAGGATCGGGTTCCATTTCGCCGCAAAATCGGCATATCCATCATCGATCATCGCATTACTGACGGGAGGAAAGGAATAAAGCAAATGCCAGATTTTTGACCCTGTAAAACCGTTCACCACTTTAACGCCCAAGTTCTTGGCTGCCCATGCAGTTTTGATCATCTCCTCTGCGGCACGTTTTTGAACTCCGTCTGGTTTCCCATCACCCCACACATGCGCAGGCAAAATTGATTTATGACGCTCGTCTATATTATCACATATCGCTTGACCCACGAGATGAGAAGAAATCGCCCACGTTTTGAGGCCATTTTTCGAAAGGATTTCATTGCGCCCATCGCAATATTCCTTTTTCTGGGCCGCATTGACGTCAAAGTGATCGCCCCAACAAGCCAATTCAAGGCCGTCATACCCGAACTGCTTACCCTTTTGCGCCATGGTTTCAAAAGGTAAATCCGCCCATTGTCCGGTAAAAAGTGTCACGGGTCTTGCCATATTAATGATCTCCGAAAAGGTTCAATGTTTTTGAATGAGAAATGGCAACCTATCTGATTACGGATACGACTAAAAGGAGAAAATCAAATTTACGATTAAGCTAACCTTTCTGCTTTATGGCAGCTCTTCTTCATCTACTCCCACTCCAAAAAGGCGGGCATTACAAATGGCGGCTCGCGCCTCTTCCGTCCTTCCGACTTTTTTAAGCAAACGCCCGTATTCTAACCATCCATCCGCAAACCGCGGCCATTTTTTAACCAGTTCTCCGTAAAGAAACAGGGAGTTCTGATAATCGTTTCGCTGATAAAAACCTTGGCCCAGATAATACAAAGCAACGGCGTTGTCGGGACATATGTTGAGCACATTCCGACATAACGCGAAAAGTTCGTCCGTAATTCTATTTTCACGCGCCTCAGACATCACCTGGAGAGAGCTATGTATCCAGAGATCAAAACTATTGCTGCCCACGGCTGCTTCCGCCACTTCCTCAAATGAACGGGCAAAGTCAGGATCCATCCGCGCTCCGGGATTTACAAAACTATCATAGATTTCGTGAACGCCAGTTGATCCCACAATTCCCTTGGCATCCATTTGTTCACGGCTTCCAAAGAGTAAATTACGCATGCGGAAATTAATCTGTTTAAATGCAGGATCTGACAGGTAAATTCGAAACCGTTGACCCATGCGGGAATAGGTTTCCACGCGTTTACCCAGGTTTATAGCGTACCCGCACAGATCGTATCCCGACTCCTTTTTTCGAGCCCACACCTGTCCATAATTTATTCCCGCTGCCAATTCAGACGTTGGCGCGAGCCTTTTCATCCGCTCCCGATTTAACGGAGCAGCGAGCCACGCGCATTTAAGGGTGATCGCCAGGACAGCGAGTTGATAAACATCGTTGGGACCATTTCCAGAATGCAGAAAAACGACAAGTTGGTCGCCTAGGTATTCGAAGTTATAATCAAAACCTTTTCTGTATTTACCCCCAAGCGCTTTTTCAAAAAGGTACGCCGTCTGACGCCGAACAATCTCACCAAACGAATCCACATACTGGGCATATTGTTCCAGACCGAGAACACTCGCGTACACACTGGAATCAACCAAATCCACAAAGAGCACCGCCATGTCCAGGGGACCTGATTCACCGATTTGCAACTGAGGTAGTTCTGATTTTTCCATTGGCTACTTAGGAATAACCATTGGATCCGGAACTGCTCTAGGAGGCTCGGACCCGCTTGAATCAGAAGGAGACGGAACCGAGGGAGGACCATAACTGCCGCCCGACCTGCCCGCGCCGCTCGAGCCGCTCGATGAACCATCCATTCCGTAACGAGTCCCTGCACGTGTGGCAGCTTCATCCTCAAGGCGTAGTTTTTCTTCTAAAATCAAACGTTCTCTCTCGGCCTGCAGACGTTTCGCTTCCTCATCAGCAACCAATGATGGTACTGCTTTGGGTTGACTCGGAGCCGCACTTGAGCCTGACGTCGGTGGCAAAGAGGTTTCAACCGGGGCCTGTGATCCCGCAGAAGGACTTGCAACCGGCGTTTTGCTGCATGAAACGACACCACAGGAAAATACGCAAAGGCATAACAGCAAGTAAATATGGCTCATAATGTGTTAGGGTGCCCTCCCCTTTTACGTTTGATCCACGCAAAAACAAGAATCTAATTTAGCGCACTAAAATCGCAAAGTTCTATAGTTTGTCCATCCCTTCGGATTAACCACTTGGCTGGCCGTTGTCCCCGATACCACAGTCCCATCCAACACCGGGCCGAGCGCCTTAGAGTTCGGCTTAAACAACATCGGGCTGAAAAGAAT
>JAWXCD010000013.1:0-17196 GCA_034440535.1 Verrucomicrobiota bacterium
ATGCCCATGTCTCGGTGATGCTCAAGGAAGATGGTGAAAAAAAGGAAGTAGAACTGAAAACTATGGTGGAAGAACCCGCCCCTTTGGCATCTGCAAATCCTGCGCCCCCTTTGCCTCCACGCTTGGCCATTCAGATCGAACGTCTTGTGGACCGCGCGCGTCGCGCCGGTTCAAACGATTGGACTTCAGGCAAACAACCCATTCTCATGACTATCGGGCAAACCATGCGCGAAAAAAATTCTGATTCAGATGAGGTCACTGATTCCCTTCAAAAAATTTCTGCCACACTTGAAGAATGTCGAGAAATGGACGTCAATGAATTCAGACAAAATCGCGAACGTATTGTCAACTCCATCACCGAAAACATCCGCAAGGGAATGGGTAAATAATTATCGCCGTTCGAGGGCGTCCAAATCCACAATCCGGGTTAGGAACGTGCCATTGAAGATATCAATAAACCCAATGCTTCGTGGTGAACCTCGTCCTTGGCTTGCAGAGCCGGGATTAAAGTAAAACGTTTTTCCTTTAAACTCCTGTCGGACCTGATGCAAGTGCCCATGAATAACAATGTCTGGCTTTTCAGTAATTATGGCTTTTTGTACCTCGAATTCATCAACGATGTGGGCCACAAGGAATTTTACTTTATCGAACGATAACTGCGCGATATCGGGCAGCACCACTGTTTGATCGGTGTTCCCGATCACTGCTGTGACCGGCGCGACGGCCTTCAGCTCATCGAGTATCCATTCATCTCCAACGTCACCTGCGTGAATGATGGCATCAACGCCGGAAAACAGCTCCGGAATACGCGGGTCGAACTTATTGTGCGTGTCTGAGATGACGCCTATTTTCACAGTTAAATCCCTTCTAAGGGGAGACCAAACACTTCAAGGGGTGCACTTTTGCCTTTAAGATGTACGGGCCCTAACGCAACGAAAGTGAATTTTCCAGCAAGCGCTTTCTGTATTTCGCTACTGACAACAATGGGCATTTGTTTTTCCTTGCACACAGTTTCTAAACGAAAAGTAACGTTCACGGCATCGCCCATGATTGTGGAATCCCTCTGCGACTTCATCCCTACGTTGCCACTTGAAACAAGCCCTTGATTGAGGCCCACTCCAACTTTGAGTTCCACTTCCGGATATTCCGGTAAAGTCATTTCGAGCGCTTTGTAATGCAGTTGCACTGCTGTGTTTAAAGCATTTTCCACAGCGAGTACGGGGGACTTCGAGTCGATGGGCCAATAGGCCATCACTGCATCACCAATAAACTTGTCCACGACTCCACCCGACGCCACAATAATTTCTGAAATTTTACGAAACCATAACCCCAAAAACTTTGCCAAAGTGTCCGCAGGTAAAATTTCGCTGATTCGTGTAAAACCACGCACGTCACACACTAAAATGACCATTGATTTCATTTTGACGGCAACTAGTGTGGCGCCAAACTCATCGCCACCACCGCCGGGTAGTTCTTCGATAACTCGGGCGCCCGCTTGTTCAAACCGCATGATCGCTTCGCCAATATGAATGACGTCATCGTTTTTTAAGAGCGTGGGTCCAACGACAAGTTGTGAGTTAACAAAGGTCCCATTCGCGCTCCCGAGATCAATTAACCAAAATTCGTCATCTGCCTGTTGCCGGATCAGTGCATGTTGCCGGGAGATTGATGAGTCCTCCATAAAATAGATCTGATTCGTGGCTACCCGGCCTATACCAGTGGAATTACCTAATTCCAGTCGTGGAGGATCAGTGGGTGGGTGTTGAATATTAAGGTGCGCCGTCATTGGATAGGACAAATCAAAACCGCGCACTAAGTTTAGGGAGTGGCAAGGCTTGGTTCTGCTGCTGTATTATCAGGAATAACGGCGCTCGTCGATTCCGTTTTTTCTGTCTTCTCAGAAGGCACGGGCGAAGTTTGAATGGGTGCGGCTTTAGTAGCGGACGCTTCCGGCGTACGAGTGGGTTGTGGGGCGGGCGTCGAGCGAGGAGCAGGCATCTTAACAATTATTTTTTCCATTTTAACGTCCAACACCTTTTCAACCCCATCAGACTGAATGGAGAGGTCAACGGGCAGCTCTTTAGTGACGTACCCGTGGCGCATGATGACGAGCATATGTGATTCTTTTTCAAGGGGTCCGATGCGCGTACCCGATGATGCAATTTTCCCTGCCTTAATGAGCCCTATAAATGCATCGTCCGGTTTCACGTTGACGCGCAGAAATTGGGTTTTAGGTTTTTTACTTTTGGATGCCAGAAAAGGAATTAAAGGTTTTTCAGCCTCAATCCTTCTTTTAAGTTCACCTTCTGTGGCTTGTTTCCGAAGTTCTTCAGCTTTGCGCAGGTCGGCCTTTTCTATTTTGTCCGCCTCTGCGTAAAGTTTTTCCACAGCCGCTTTTTCTGCCTTGCGCGTTTCTGCCGGCCTGTACAAAGCAAAATAATATATACCCCCCCCAACTGCTCCCAATACAGCCAATCCCGCGAGTACTTTGAGCAACAAAAGAAATAAACTGACAACCCCAGAAAAGAGGTTGGATATGGAGGATCCAATTCCTTTTATTCCAGTAGAAATCTTATGCGATGAAGCTGCCTTATCATATTGCTTCTGATAATCGGGCACACTGACCATCGTCTTACTTTGAAGCGCCTGTCGGATTTCCTCCATGGTCTGGAACCGTTGCCTTGGGTTTTTAGCAATACACTTCAAGATGATCGCTTCAAACTCTTTACTAATTTTTGCCCCTCGCTTTTTTGGCGCATCAGGGTGTTTATTAATCTGAAAATCCGCAATGTCCCCCTCGCTGAAGGGAAGCGCTCCGACTGCGGCTTCATACAAAAGGCATCCGAGCGAATAAATATCACTGCGCGCATCGGTTTTCTCGCCTTTGCATTGTTCGGGACTCATGTATTGCACGGTCCCACTGACCCCACCTTCATCTGCCATGTGCCCTAATAAAGTAGGAGCCCGAGATATCCCAAAGTCAGTGAGCTTGATTGAATACTGATCGGGCTTTAAATATTTTGGGCGGTTCCTCAAATTCTCAATCGCGGTCATGTTGTTGGGATCCGCCGCTAGAAGGACATTGGCCGGTTTTATGTCACGATGGATCACGCCTAAACCATGCGCATAACCTAATGCCTGACACAACTGATCGGCGATCGACCGGAGTTCCTTTTCATCGAGTTTACCCATTGTATAAATCCGCTCGTGAAGGGTAATCCCATCCACGAACTCCATCTCGAGAACGGCGCCGCCCGCTGAAATATCAAACTGATTTAAACGAACGATATTATGATGGCTCAATCTTTTGGCACTCAAGGCTTCAGATTGCATAGAGAGGATGGCATTTTCGTCCCCAAGAATTTCAGCCGGAAGAAGTTTGATGGCGACTTGTTGTTTGTGAAGTTTTAGATCCTCACACAAAAACACCTCGCCCATGCCTCCGCGGCCAATAACCCGAACAATTTGATAACGTTCGCCGATGATGGCGCCCGGCTCGCGCGAATTAAAGTCGTTATACCCTGCAGACACAGTAAATAATCTAACCGGAGTAAACGAACCTTCAAGAGCAATCTGGAACAGATAACATCCTTTAGATGAGATTGTTCTTGCCTCGCTGCCAAATTTCCTGTGTATTGCGCGGCTCTTATGGGTCAACAACGTAACAAAGTCGAAAAACGTAAACGCCGCAAGGCCTACATCAAACGTAAAACAGCTGAAGCTAAAAAGACCGCCAAACCGGCTAAATAGTCTTTTACGCTCGGCACGAGTTTTATTATGCCGACGCATTTTCAGTTCCACCTTCTTGTCGATGGTTATAGCGTTATTCACGCTTGGGACGATTTGCGTAAAGCCCATCAACGTCAATTGTCCATGGGCAGGGCTCTGCTCATCGCCGCTTTAACCCGCTTACAAGACGCCGGCGAATATAAAGTCACAGTCGTTTTCGACGGCCAAGGTAAAAAATCCGAGACCGCCCTCGACGAGTCCCGCGTTCAAGTCCTTTTTTCCGCACAAGGCCAAACAGCCGATTCCATCATCGAACGCCTCGTGGCCGCATACAAAAAGCCAGGGGATATCATTGTCGTCACAGACGATTTTCCGGAACAAGACACCGTCAGAAGTTTCGGCGCCCTTGCCCATGGAACTGAATGGTTAAAAGACGCCTTAACCCACGCCGATGTCGAAACACAAGGTCTCATTCAGAAAATCCGCAAAAAGAACCCCAGGAAGGGATCTCTACCAAGATGATGAAAATCGTCAACATTTACCCTCAAAGATCTTCATGTCGAGCAGGCTATCGCGCAATGATATGAATGGCAGGTAGTAAAAGGATGAAGCCATGATGCCAAGCGGCACCATCAAATACTCTTGAACAAATCATTGTGGACGCGATCTCGTTCCCGGTCCATCTGGTCATCGGTGGCACCAAGTTGCTCCATAAGATAATGGGCCATCGAGAGTGCGACCTCTCCTTCGCTGGAAAAAATCGCATCCGCACCTGCTTTACGGAGTGTTTCCGACTCGTTGAGATATACAGAACGCGTGAGAATGCGAACATTTGGATTCACTGCCTTGGCCGCCTTGATGATTGCTGCGCACTCTGCGGTCGAACTTGAAATTATCAATCCAGCAGCATCTTCCAGCTTGGCGCTGCAAAGGATTTCCATCTGGCTAGCGTCCCCGTAGAGCGCCTGAGTTCCTTCCGCATTCAATTTTCGCACTGTGTCGATGTTCATTTCTATGACGAGCGGTTGAATGGCGTTTTCAGCAAGAATACGGCTAACCGTTCGACCCACGGGGCCGTATCCGATGACCACAACATGATCCTTGTTCCGATCTTTCTCAAAGCTGTTAGGAACGGATTGAGCCGGCTTTGCCGGGCTGAGAATATTTCGAGCTTCAAGCCAGCGCACCGCCGGTTCCACAGCTTGGTAAAGCAAAGGGTTGAGTGTGATCGAAATAATCGAGGTGATGACGAGCGCATTCATCGCCTCGGCTGGCAAAATTTTGAGCGAAGTGGCCAGTGCGGCCAGAATGAATGAAAATTCACCAACTTGCGCCAGCGCAACGGAGATGGACAGCGCGGCTCGAAGTGGTCGTTTGAGAGCCAGCACAACGATCATTGCCGCAATCGGTTTCCCCACCAATACAATGGCTATCGTCACGAGCATCAAAGGCCACCCCTCTCGAATCGCCGCAGGATCAAAAAGCATCCCCACCGAAACAAAGAATAATACAGCAAACGCATCGCGCATCGGCAAAGCTTCAGCCCCAGCTCTCGAGCTGAAGTCCGATTGCCCAACGATCATCCCCGCGAGAAAGGCTCCCAGGGCCATGGATGCCCCAAACAATTTGGCCGCACCCACCGCAATTCCCAATGCCAAAACAAGGACACTCAATGTGAATAATTCACGTGAGCCTGTTCGAGCGACGTACCCGAGAAAAAGGGGAATCACTTTTTGCCCAATCGTAAACGTGAAAACGATGAAGAGCGCCAACTTTAGCATGGCGATTCCAAGAGTTCCCCACACACTGCCACCCACGGCGCCCGCTGCGCCACCCGCGAAAACAGCGGGAAGTATAACGAGGACGAGGATGGTAAAGAGATCCTCCACAATCAACCACCCCACCGCAACATGTCCTGTCGGGGTATGCAATGCCCGGTTGTCAGCCAATACCCTTGTGAGCACCACAGTACTGGCCACAGAGATTGCCATTCCAAAAACAATTCCCGCTGACCATGACCATCCGAACATTTTAGTGGCGAATGCCCCGAGCACGGTTGCAACTACAATTTGGACTATCGCTCCGGGAATTGCCACATGCCGCACTGCCATCAAGTCTTTGATGCGAAAATGGAGGCCCACACCGAACATCAGCAGGATCACGCCAATTTCCGCGCTCTGTGATGCGATATCATAGTTGGCGACAAATCCAGGCGTAAACGGCCCCACCATGATTCCCGCCAGCAGGTAGCCCACAATCGGAGAAAGTTTTAGGCGGTGTGTTATGAAACCCAGAAACAACGCAGCCGTTAACCCTCCGGTTAGCGTCAGAATTAAATCAAGATTATGAGGCATGGTCAGAATTAAACAAATTATCGTGATTCGCGTCTAATGGTTTTATTTAGAAAATCCGCAAAAACTCCCCGTGAAAGGGATCTCTACCAAGATCATGAAAATCGTCATCATTACCCTCAAATAACTTCATGTCGAGCAGGCTATCGCGCAATGATATGAATGGCGGGAGCCTTGATGAGCGCGGTGATTGATTCCCCTTCCCGCAACGCCAGTTCCTCACAGGCGGGCCGCGTGACGAGGGCAAACAGGCGGAAGCCCGCATCCAATTCCACCCGCACAAGAGGGCCTTCTGGACGCAACGCCACTATCCGCGCGACCAGGCGATTTCGCACGCTGCTGGCGGATCCACCGTCCCGTTGCAAGACCACGTCTTCGCCTCGGATGCACACGAAAATTTCCTGCGCAACAGCACTCGGAGAAACAGCCGTGAGCGTTAATCCGGCGACCTGAACGGTGACCAATCCTTCAGACGCGGTGGTGATTTTTCCGGGCTGAATCGTTTCCACGCCGACGATTTTTGCCACGGCTGCATCGGCGGGGCGGTTGAACACTTCCAGCACCGGGCCGCTCTGGCGCACCGCGCCGTCATGCATCACGACAAGTTCATCCCCGAGGGCTAGAGCTTCGGACCGGTCGTGGGTCACAACAAGCACCGGAATCTCACACGCGGAAAGGAGGCGTCGTAACTGGCCGCGCATTTCCTCGCGTAGGGCATTGTCGAGCGCGGAAAGCGGTTCATCCAACAGCAAAAGTCGGGGACGGCGCACCACCGCGCGGGCCAACGCCACACGCTGTTGCTGACCGCCAGAAAGTTGTCGCGGACGACGCGCTTCAAGACCGGTCAGTTCGAAGCGTTCGATGATCGTACTAACGCGCTTGCGGCGTTCCTCCTGCGCCACGTCGCGCAATCCGAAGCCTATGTTATCCGCAACGGAGAGATGCGGAAACAGCGAGTAATCTTGAAACACAAAACCGATGCCACGTTGCTGTGGGGCGAGACAAACTTTTTGTGTCGCGTCGAACCAAGTTTCCTTCCCGAATCGAATAGCCCCTTCTTCGGGTCGCTCCAAACCCGCGAGGCAGCGCAGTACAGTCGTCTTACCGCAGCCGGACGGTCCGAAGAGAACCGTGACAGAATGGCTGAGGGCAGGCTGGTTCAGCTCGCCGCGAATAACCGCGCCGCCTGAATATCGCTTTGTGAAGGATGCAGTTAACGTGTCGGCCATACATGAATGAATTTGCGCTGGAGTCCATAAGTCACAGCGAGAACGGCGAACGAAAAAATGAGCAATGCCAGTGAGGTCTGATTCGCAGCGGCATAGTTGAGCGACTGCACTTCGTCATAAATTGAGATGGACACGGTGCGCGTGACGCCAGGCAAGTTGCCGCCAATCATCAGCACCACGCCAAACTCGCCGATGGTATGAGCAAAGCTTAACACCATTCCCGTTAGCACACCCGGCCACGCGAGTGGGAGCACCACCCTAAAAAACGTGGCAAGCTTGCTCACGCCGAGACACCACGATGCTTCTGTCATCCGCCGGTCCACCGTGGCGAAGGCGCTGGTGAATGGTTGCACGGCAAAGGGCAAACTGTAAAACACCGACGCCACCAGTAATCCCTGAAAAGTGAACGGTAGCCGATGCCCGAAAAGCGACTCATAAAAGCGGCCCAATGGACTAAGCGGGCCGATCGCCATCAACACGTAAAAACCCAGCACAGTCGGCGGCAATACGATAGGCAGCGCGACGATGGCTTCGATGAGAAATTTTCCACGCCAACGGGTGTTGGCAAGCCAATAGGCAAGAGGCATACCGAACACCACAAGCACGCACATCGTGCAGGCTGAGAGGCGCAGACTTAAACCGATGGCTTGCCAATCCATGATATTATTTGTCAGGCAGAAAGAAACCGTACCGTGTCAGCACGGTGCGACCTTTTTCGCCTATAACAAAATCGCGAAAGGCGCGAGCGTTAGTTGGTTCTTTCGTCCATTTCAAAATGATTCCGCCTTGTTCCATCTTCGGATAAGCGTCGATGGGAATTTCCCAATACCGACCCTGGTCCCGCATTTCGGGGGCGATGGCCAGCGACAACGCGATGATGCCAATGTCAGCGGATCCGCTCTGAATGAATTGAGCGGTTTGCGCGATGTTCTCCCCATAAACAAGTTTCGCTTCGGCCTTATCATATACATTGAGATACTTCATGGCTCCAACCGCCGCGGCCCCATATGGGGCGTGTTTCGGGTTAGCGATGGCAATTTTCTTAACTGTCGGCCCGAACAATGCCTGGACCCCGAGTTTCTCCACCTCCACTGGTGATGCCTTAGGAGCCCACACGACAAGTCGCCCGATCGCGTAACTGAATACATTTGTGTCCAGCGCGAGACCCGATTTTGCAAGTTTGCGCGGATACTCGATGTCGGCGGAAAAGTAGAGATCAAAGGGCGCTTGATTTTGGAGCTGCGCGTAGAAATTGCCAGACGATCCGTAAGTAATTTTTACTTTCACGTCCGAGTGATGCTTACGGAACTCCCGCGTCAATTCGTCGAGCGCGAACTTCAGATCGGATGCGGCCGCGACGGAAATTTCGGCGGCGTGCAGACTGGAGGTTGTCCACACGACAAATGTAGAAAGGACTAGGAGGATTCGGCTGATCAAAAATGAAGTTTTCATTATACGGATTTATCGGTTTTTGATTGAGCCTACCTTGACGTGTACCGAGTTGCGTGGATTCCTGCGCCTTAATTTAACGTTATAATTGGTTTGTTGTTCAGAAAGCAAGCTGCTTTCTTTCATCCCATGGGGTCTGAAAAACTCCTCTCAAAAAGCCATGGTCGATTCTTATCCAGCGAGGAGTCTTACATAACCGCAAAGAAATCGCCAACATCCTTAAGTGCTCTCTGCAAAGAACGGCTTTGCCTCGCGGTTCAAATCTGCTACGTTTCCAGCTCTTCCCACGACCTCATAGCTCAAATGGATAGAGCAGCGGTTTCCTAAACCGCTTATCCCGGTTCAATTCCGGGTGAGGTCACCAGTTTCTTAAGACCATTCCCGCGCTTATGGTTTAAGCCTGAACGCTAACCATCCAACTTATTCCAAATCTGTCTTGGACCATACCAAAACAGGGAGACCAAAAAGTTTTTTCTAGTGGTATACAAACGGTGCCGCTGTCAGATAAACCCGCGAAGGCCTTTTCGGCGGCCGCTTGATCCGACACGTTCAAAGCGAGTGAAAAACCTTTGAAATCTAATTGTTCATTTGAGCATCCATCTGACGCCATCATTAGGGTTCCTCCGACCCCGCGAAATTCAGGTTAAATACACGTGAACATTCGGGCAACCAAGTCCACTTGGTCACGCAATTGTTACGATGAGCGAAGTTCCACGAAGTGGACCATTTAGATTCGGCACCACCTTGGCATCATCCCTAGGTCAAATACCTTCACCTCATGCATTGTAGCAGCCGAAGGTGGCTTTAGGCGCAAATGGGAAATCACTTCTTATGCGAAGAGGAGGTATTGGCGGGAGGAACAGAAGAAGGCCTGTTAGCTGCTCTTAATTCCTCAGCTCCATCAAGGACTGCACGCAAAAAAGGTTGCCATGTTTTATCACGCTTTACGAGTTCCCGAGCCACAACTCCTGCGACAGCGGGGTGTTTTACTGTGTTCCCACTCAAGGAAATATAAGAGGCTTGCCCGAGCGCAAATTTTTCTGGGCTTTCTTGTTCCGCTTGGAATGGAAGGAAAGTCATGACCCTTAGCACGTATCTCTCGTCGCCCGTCGCATAAAACGCACCCCACAAGATTTCCATGGATGCAGGAGATTTTATGTCCATGGTCATTAGGGCAGGAGCAGGATTTTTTAGAAGTGCTTCAATGCCGGTGCGCGTTTCGGGGTCCGCCTGAGCAGAAAGACTGGTGAGGAGCGCCTTGGTTTCAGGTGTGTTTGCATACCACAAAGCGAGCCATAGAATTTTCCGGTCGTCTGCGGGCAGCCCATTTAATTCTCCAAACCAAAATTTAATTTTGTCTCCATTTAACGCAAAGAGTTGGCTAAAAAAACCAAGAATTCCTGGATGAGAAGCAGGGTTTGAAAAAAGACCCTTTGAAGACATGTTTTTAATCATCTTAACCGTCAGGTCTGGCTGAGGTTTTTGATAATAAAAGCTGGTCCACTCAAGAATCTTGAGGACTTCATAGACAGCCGGCTCCAAGTTTTTAGCAGGCACATTTTGCTCAGGAATTTTTTGTGTTTTGGCAGGTGCAGCTGTAGGCCCCGGGTTCACCTCGATTGCCGGGCCGGGTTGTTGGGCTTTAGCAAAATCAAATGAAAGGCTGACCGTTAAGACGATCATTAAAAGGAAAAATCGTGCGCTCATGGGGTTGGTTTAGATTCCGTAGGTACCTGTTCATCCACACGAAATCAAGGGAAAACGTGAATCCACTCCCTCACTAATCGTCCCTAACATCAGACTTTCGAACATTCCCTTTCCTTACTATGCAAATATCTATTGAACAAACTCTCTTCCTCATTCATTCTGCCTACAGCGCTGTCGCCGAACCACCAGCGTGCCGCTAACAACGGTCAACCAAAACGGATTATGTCAAACCCACTTGATGCTAGAATTGTTGCCGCTATTCAGGATGACAACCTGTCCGTAGGTGGTTTTGCGGGGTTGGCTCTTGAAATATTTTTTTACCAATTCGAATTCAATCTGCCTTACCGCCGTTACTGCGAAAGTTTGGGGGCCACTCCACTCACAGTAAAATTCTGGGAAGATATTCCTGCGGTACCACAACAAGCGTTTAAAGATTTTGATCTTCGCTGTTTTCCGCCCGAACTGGTTTTTAAAGAATTCCACACTTCTGGAACCACGAACGCGTCGGATCCGAAACCGGGCATACGTCAGTGCGGGGTACATTTTTTGGATACCCTTGAGTTGTACGAGGTGTCGCTCCTCGAAGGTTGGCATAGGACATTTGAACGCGGCCTTTTCCAAGGTGCATGGCCGCTTCTCAAAAGCCCGGAAACGTTCATCCTCTTGGTCCCCCCAGTTTCCGATGCCCCTCATTCATCTCTCTCTCATATGATGCATGTGGTCTCCAACTATTTCGCGCCCAAGGGTTCGCGCGCCTTTTGGAAAGAGGGGCAACTGGAGTTCCAACGTATCGTTGACGCACTGCACATGGCCTGTGATTTTAACGATCCGGTTTTTATTATCGGGACGGCTTTCACTTTTGTGCATCTCATCGACGAACTGCATCGCCGGGGTGAAAAAATTGTCCTCCCGGAGGGTTCATTTATTCTTGAAACAGGGGGTTACAAAGGGCGCTCCCGCGAGCTGACGAAAGCAGAATTGTACTCCGCTCTCACGACCACTTTCGGCGTCCCAGATAATCATCTTTTTAATGAGTATGGAATGACGGAACTTGGTGTTCAATTTTATGCGTGCGGTGCCAAGGGTCTACATACTGTTCCCCCTTGGGCGCGAGTGCAATTAATGAACCCTTCCACGGGCAAGGAGGTTGCCAATGGAGAAACGGGTCTTGTGCGAGTATGTGACTTGTCGAACCGCGGCTCAGTGTTATCAATCCAAACCGAAGACGCTGCTGTGAGACAAGGAGCTGGGTTTCAATTGTTAGGCCGGGTTTCGGCTTCAAGTCGGGGCTGCTCAATTGCGGCTGATGACCTTTTGAAAATGCAACGAGGCCAATCATGATCTCCACTCCAGATCGTTGCGCCATTCTTGCCGAAGTGTTATCTGGGTTCCCCGAACTCGGGCTCATCACGTCTGACTCGCTCCTTAACCTCATTCAAACTGAACTGGGTTCGCCGTTGGTCTTAGATGGTTTCGTAAATCTCACGGGTCATTCAAAAGTAATGGCAAAGGGGCCGGGAACAATTCTTCATGTCATATCGGGTAACGTCGCTCAGCCTGGGTTGTTGAGTCTCACGTTCGGTCTTATTCTAAAAGCGCATAACCTGGTCAAACTCCCTTCGCATGGCAATGATCGGATCATCGATTTTATCAATAAACTTCCGGAACCTTTCTCAAGTTCGTTAGAAATTGTGACCCATACAAATCCGGAAATAATTGCGAAAGCGGATGTTGTTATTGTGTACGGCAACGAAGAAACAATAAATCACTTTCAAAGAGTTACCTTCGGAAAAAAGGCTCTGCTATACGGCCCGAAACTCAGTTACGGAATCATTTTTAGCGAAGAACAAACCAAAAGCATTTATGAGGACGCTGCACGGGATGCCTCGGTTTATAATCAGCAAGGCTGCCTATCGCCGCACGTTTTTTATGTTCAGGAAAACGGGCCAGATTCTCCACGTGCGTTTGCAGAGAAACTGGCAGCGGCCATGGACCAGTTCGCTTTGTTAAATCCGCCCACTCCGTTGTCCCTTGCGGAATCAAGTGCGGTGGTGAACCTGCGTAGCGCGTACCGATTCCGAGCTGCGAATGATCCTCGGGTGCTCATTTTTGAAAGCAAGAAGCCGGTTGACTGGACGGTTATTTTTGAAGAAGAATCTCAATTTGCCACTTCCTGCTTGAACCGAACTATTTTTGTAAAACCTTTCGTATCCATCCCAGACTTAGTGAAGGCTACTGAATTAGTGCGTCCTTATTTATCAACCATTGGATGCGCCCCGCTCACAAGCCTCACTCGCGATGATGCCCTGTGCCTCGCTGCGACGCGTTATTGTCCAATCGGAAAAATGCAACAACCGCCTCTCACGTGGCACCACGATGGACGCCCGAACCTTGCAGATCTGGTGACATGGATCGATATTGAATCAACCCCAAACTGAAATAACCCACCATGAAAGTTAAACTCGAAAAAGATTTTCATTTCGAAGCTGCCCACACTTTACCCAAGGTAGGCAAAGACCATAAATGTTTTCATATGCACGGTCACAGTTATCGTGTCCAAGTGACAGTCGAAGGCGATGTCGACCCAGCCCTTGGCTGGCTTTTCGATCATGGCCTTATTTCAGACATCATAAAACCCCTGGTTAAACAACTCGACCACAAATACCTCAACGATATCCCTGGCTTAGAAAACCCAACCGCCGAATACATGGCCAAATGGGTCTGGGACAAAGCCAAACCCCACCTCCCCGGTCTCTGCCAAGTGGTCATCCACGAAACCCCATTTACCCGTTGCATCTACGAAGGAAAATAAGTGCGGGCGCCTGACCAGGTCGAGTGCATCGCCCACGTGCGATGAGGTTGAGTAATCTTGAATTTTACCCCTGTCTAAAAATCATGAACCCACTGCCAAGCCTACTCCAAAAATCAATCAATCAAAGGGTGTCATCCCAAATACATACTAGGATCGAGTCGTCTTTATAAATCGACTGATATTGAAAGCTATTACACGCCTCGTTTACGGATCAATTATTCCACCCATAATTATTGTGTGGATTGTTCGCGACCCTCGCGAACGAAGCCCAAAGGGATTCCGCCATAAAGCCCAGGGTTGCAAAGCTACCCTGGGTACATGCGGAAAAATCGACACAACCTCAAAGGGGTTGCGTATCAAGTTAAATGGTGGGTTGCCCACTAGTTCTCGCCCCAATCTCAGAGTTGCCGAGCTTACCCCTAGTGTAGCCCGTCAAACTTGGTAGCTGGCTTCTGATATGGTATTAAATTTATGACGGATTACACTTGATCGTCAGCGCTCATCTCGGCGTGAGTGCAGCGTTTCGGCGCATCAAGATAACTATTACGCCGAGCGTGTGCCTGCAAATTCCGTGGATTATTCCCTAGCCGCAAGTATTGCAAGCATGCGGGCGTCCAGTATTTCAAACGCCACCTTTTTGTACTTTCGGGATAGGACGGACTCTTTCCATTTGGCTTCTATATTCTTTTTGAGCAAGCGTTCCTCTCCTTCCGACAAATGTTTCCATTTCACCTCGCTGACGATGGCGGTTTTTTTTCCGGCCGTATCGTTTTCCGTGCGCACAAAGTCGAACTCCAAATCACCCTCCCAATAACGGGCCGCCTCTGGATATAGTTTGCGGCACATGTCCTCGAAGACGGTCGCAGCGTGGTCAGGAGTTTTGTTTTTTGTGCACGCGTATATTCGCGCCAACGGGTCCGATGGGGTGAAAAGACGCCGAACCAAAAACGGAGGGCTGGATCATCAATCACGTAAAGTGTTCGCTTCGTGCTCCTCAAGCTTTCCCCAAACGGAATCTCCCGAGTCAGCAACGACGTGTCCATCAACTGTTGAATCACGCGGGAGAGATTTGTCTGCACAATCCCCATACGAGCAGCAACTTCCGATGGTTTTCTAGCCCCGCGTCCTACAGTCTCCAGTACGGAAAGCGCATTCACTCCCGCAATTTCCTCATCTCGGAGAATCCGTGAAGGTTCCTGATCCAGATACGGTGAAAACCCAAAAAATAACTCCTCGGCCATTTCAGTTGGTGATATTTTCTCATTCACAAATTCCCAATACCGAGGATTCCCTCCCACCATGGCGAATCTTACAAATGCATCCATGTCAGTTGATTTTAAATGGCAGGCCTGACAGTAGGCCCCATATCCCATCTGGGCGATCGCCAAGATCTTTTTGGCTCTCCCATAAAGGGGGGCCGCCCGGTTGAGAAAGAGATCATGCATCATCCTCGTGCTTGATCCTGCAAGGATTAAGAGGAATCCAGGGGGCATTTTATGATCCAGCCACTTTTGCAGAACACTGGGCAGAGTGGGATCCGACGCAACGAGATAGGGAAACTCATCGAGGCAAAGAACCCGAAGTTCCTTCTGCAATCCAATCAACTCGAAAAACTCAGCCCACCCCTTGGGCTGCAGGGTTGTAGATAGATGCCCTTTGATATCCTGATAAACTTGGTCAACCTGAAGGTCGCGGACCCCTTCAATAGCCTGACTATAAAGCCCCCCTTTTGCCCCAACCACTTCGTGACCAGCCGAGTCTTGCCGACCCGTCGGCGTCCATACACCACCACCAACCCCCCCTTCCGTGAAAGGGCATCCAAGTCAGCCAGTTCCCGAGTGCGATTAACAAAAGTTGTAACCATAGAATGAAGTTACTCCTTATAATGATGCTGGGAGAACATTATGTTCATAGAGTATAATTATTATAAAAGACGACAACCTTCTATCACCTGTCCTCTGCTGAGCCACACGGCCTCCATGACAACGCAAACATTTCTGTTGCCAAGCCGTCATTGTCAGCCCACCAATAGGCTAATGGCCTCCGCTCTCCGTTACTTGAAACTTTAGGGATTCCACGATGTATTTTCATCTAGACGACGGACAAATTTAACAATCGCCGGAACCAGCTTTTTTTACCGGATTTTGCCGTTACTTTAAGAGAGGACGCGCGACCCAGCGTACGGACTTCTTCATCGGAATAATGATCCATTAACAGCTCGTTCAGCTCCTCTTCGGACTTTGCCCCAAGTGTCGCAAGTTTACTGTTCAACTGGTCATGTCCTAACAGGTCCACCTTTTCCCCCTTGCTCGCGTCGAGTAAGAGCTGGATAGATCGGATCGCCTCCTCTGTTTTTCCCATATCGGCAGTCCCCAACACGAATCGATTGAGAGTGTCGATGGTTGATTCCCCCTTTTTCAGAGTAAGCGCCTTGCCGAGCAGTTTTTTGGAAAGCTTTTTTAATGTGCCCACATCCACGGCCGTTGTGACTTCGCTGTTAAGTAGCAGTAATCTGAGCTTCTCGTTATCTGGGGAATTAAGGGTATTCGCCGAACTGAGGAACTTCTCAAATTTGACCAATGCCGATTCTACTTTAGACGCCTGATCCGCCACACCTTTTCCCGACAGTGTTGTCGAGGTCTTTGATAAAAGCTGCCCCACATCAATCAATTTCTCGGATAGTTGCTGATAATTCATAAGTTTTTCTCGAAGTGATTGATGAAGTTCTGGGTTAAAAGAGAAAAGTCCTCGCCCCCAATGGAGTCGGGAGCGTGAATGACAACCGGCTTGTGCTCTGACGATGATTCAGCAACGTGGACGTTGTTGCGAATCGGTGGCTCAAGGAGCACGCATTTTTGATGAACCTGCCCCGCAACCTTAAGCTGCGCCAGTTGAACCTCCAGTTCAGTCCTCGCTTGCCCCCAGATCAAACCTCGTTTCTCAAATCGATTCAGCACCATTCCCACGATTTAAATTACTAAAAGAATAAATCTTTTTGTGCTGATTTCCTACGCGCGTCCAAACCTGTTGAAATTCAACTCTAAATCAACTCGCCTCCGCGTGAAATTGTCTTTTCCTCCCTTCCAGATGACGGAGAAATGGTTTTCCTTCATCCCGGTGTCTATTTATTATCAATTGCGATGCCCTGCGTGGAGCATCAGAAATCTCAGCTTAAAGGAATACCCTATGAAAATCGAACGACTCCAACATGCTATGCTCGTGTGTAAGGACGTGGAAAAATCGAAAAAATTCTACAAGGAAGTTCTTCGGTTGGAGGAGATAGAACGTAAGCTCGTCAACGCGCCTCACGATGGAGCTTGGTTTAAAATGGACAACACACGCTTCCATCTGGCGGAGTATAAGGACGGGCACCCGCGCATCCGTCCGGAGATTGCTTCTGATGTTGTCTGGGATAATCACATCGCTTTTGAGGTCGATGATATCGAGGCTTGGAAAGAGCATTTTGATAAACTTCAAGTGCCTTGTGTGGTGGGCAAGCTGGGCGGTGACTTTATGAAACAACTTTATGTCCGAGATCCGGATAATCACTTGATTGAATTGGTCGTGAGTCTGCAGAAGTATTAACCTATGAATCTAAAAAACAAACCCTCCAAAGGCAGGTGACATCACAAATGGGTCAGGCCTCTGGAAGGCAGACGGCAAAACAATCAAACATTGGGGGCGTGCCTACGGTCAATGGGCGCACAAATTGCCGACACATCCCCCCGTTTACCAAAAGAGGAAACGGGTCCGTGATCTCAATATGAAAGGCCTCTATACCTCCGACCGGTTCCATGAAAATTTCTGGAATGACCTTGTTCAGGACTGGGACTTGAACCACCCCGACGATTTTAACCTGGTATTTACCCGCAGGCCGATAATGCAATCCGTGGTGTTCGGCAAGTTTTCAGGCACCGGA
>JAWXCD010000014.1:0-13355 GCA_034440535.1 Verrucomicrobiota bacterium
GCCCATAAAACTTAAGAGGATAAGCACATACCCGCGTTGTTTTTCATCGTCCAACGAGGAAACAGGTTCAACAGGTTTAAGGCTCTGAAGGGAAACTTTTTCCTTCTCTATGAGGCTTAAAATCGGGTCGATCTCTGACTGTGTCGCTGCCTTGGGGACAGCAATTTTTCTATCACAATGGGGACACGGAAAAGGTTCTTTGGCGTGGGCAGCCACTTCTACGGGTTTACCGCAATAGATGCACCGATAGGACGAACGCTGCGTTGCGGGAGTGTTTTCATTTGTTGAAGGAGAAGAAATACCCGAGCTCGATTCATTATGAGTTAAACTTTTCTTAATCTCTGGGGAGCTGATTTTCGTTAGTTTTTGAAAATCCTGTGGACGTGTGGGGTCAGCGGACAAAGTCACTAGTTTCGTAAATTCAAGGTCCGTCATCTCTTTGCGACCCGGCACCACCAATTTGCGAGCACAATGGGGACAATTAATTTCATCGGGCATCTCAGGGGTCGCCTCTACGAACTGGCCACAGTACAAACATCTGAATTTGCTATGATGTAACTCTGACATAAAGACCTTTTATACCATGGCTTTTGTTCCTTGAAACTTCAAAAGTAACACGCTCAGCATAAGGCCTATCACCATCAATGCCCCTCCCACCCAAAAAGGTAAACCGGGGGTGATCGTAAAAAGAAATCCGGCAAGTGGGTAGCACACTATTCTCGCTAGACTTCCCGCAGACTGAGCTATGCCAAGCACTTCCCCTTGTTGCTCTGATGAGGTGTTAAGCGAAAGTAGGTTAAATACCGAAGGCCGATTTAATCCGAGCGCGAGTGCCATCACACTCAGAACAAGCATAAGACTTCCTATCCCTGTCGTGACAGGAATGAACCCGACTCCAATGACAAACCCCACGCTACTCACTATCAGTAAGCGCGCAGACCCGTACTTTTTAGCGAGGCGCCCTATCAATCCACCTTGGACGAGCGCCGATAAAAATCCTATGTACGCGAGTAAAAAACCACATTCGCGAGCGGCATTCTTTGACGCTGTAAAATAATAATTCCCGCTCTGCATATAAAAAAGCGTAAACATCACTTCAAACACCGAGAACGCCAGGCACGAAAGAAAAAACAAGGCGACAAGCGTGCCTAATATGGGGCGCGATCCCAATAGCGTCCAATCCCCTATTAATTGGTAACGCATAGTTTTGTTACGTTTTTCAGGAGGCAAAGATTCCACGAGAATAAATAGAGCGACCAAAAAATTCACACCGCAAATCGCGGCCGCAGCGAGTGAAGGCAACTTAAAGCCCCAACCTTCGTAACCCATTAACATCGCCGCAATAAACGGGCCCAGGATAAAACCCAACCCAAAGGCCGCCCCGATTAATCCCATCCCTTTTGCCCGATTTTCTTTCGTGGTAATATCGGCAATATAAGCGTTAGCCACTGCTATGTTGGCGCCAAACACCCCCGCAAATGCGCGAGATATTAAAAGCCATATCACGGTGGTCGAATACGCAAAGATGATGTACGACACACATGATCCGAACAGACCTAACAAAATAATAGGACGTCGCCCTACCCGATCAGATAAAGCACCCCAAAAAGGGGACAACAAAAACTGCATTAACGAAAATGACGTAAAGATAAACCCAACCTGCACAGAAACCGGGACAGCGTAGCTTCCGATAAAGAAGGGTTGAACGTTCAACGAGTGGGTCAAGGCGGGCAGAATGGGAATGACGATTCCAAACCCAATAAGGTCGATGAACACAGTCAAAAAAATGACAACTAGACCGGGTTTGTTTTTCATAAACGGTACTCCTTCAAAACTAGGGATGCATTCACTCCTCCAAATCCGAATGAGTTGGATAAAGCTGTGCGAAAATTTAAGGGTCTTGGAACAAGAGGAATGTAATCTAAATCACAGCCCTCCCCGGGGACTTCAAGATTGATCGTTGGAGGCACCATTTTTTCGCCCATGGCTTTCAGGACGAGAGCCGCCTCAATAGCACCCGTTGCACCCAGTGGGTGGGCGTGAAATGGTTTTGTGCCTGATACCGGAGGACACGTCGCACGATTGCCAAAAACCTGTTTTAGAATTTCTGTTTCAGTCCGATCATTAACAATCGTGCCGCTTGCATGGGCATTAATATATTCAATTTCATCAGGCCCCATTCCAGCTTCCTTCAACGCCCCCTTTATAGCGCGCACGGCCTGGCTTCCATTGGGCAGTGGCGACGTCATATGATAAGCATCGCACGTCAATCCGTAGCCGCTTATTTCTCCAACAATGGGCGCCCCTCTTTTGAGTGCATGATCCAACTCTTCCAAAACAAGGATTGCTGCACCCTCGCCCATGACAAATCCATCGCGGTCTTTGTCAAACGGCCGATAAGCCGCAGCATAATCCTGACTTCGTGTCATGGTCTTAATATTTGCAAAGGCTGTGAAGGTCATGGGACAAAGGGGAGCTTCCGCGCCCCCGGCCAAAATCATGTCTGCCTCACCGCGCTTGATATAACGGAACGCCTCGCCCAAAGCGATCGTCCCTGACGCACAACTTTGCGAATAACAATTGTTCACCCCTTGTAATCCAAATTCTTGCGCAAGGTTACATGTGCTTGATCCCCCATAAATTTGAATCGCAAGAAATGGATTTATTGAGCGTGGCGATTGTTGGGTCAGTTGAAATTCTGAGTGTTCCTCTTCAGCCGACGAAATCCCACCTAAAGCGGTCCCTAAACACACACCGCTGTTTTCCCTAGGTTCCTTTGAACTAAAATCCAACCGCGTGTCAGCGATGGCTTGGCCGGCTGCGATGTGAGCCAATTGCGAAAATCGGTCCAATCGTTGTTTCTGGCGGTGTGAAAAAAATGCGTCTGGATCAAAATCAATCTCCCCTGCACATGATGCGTCTAGCCATGTCGTGTCGAACTTTGTCACCTTTCTTATAGGTGATTTTCCAATCATGCAGACCTCCCACAAACTATCCAGCGACGGCCCAGCGCAGGTGATAACCCCCATGCCGGTAACAACGACCCTACGACTATTCATGACTGGACTCCAAATGATGCTTAAATCCCCCGAGCAACCGGCGGAAGGTAGGATCGAAAAAATATTTTTTCCAGCCCTTTAAGGCTATCTTTCGCGTCAGATTAGGCATCCCTATCGATCGGTGCTTTACAATCACTTGCACTCCAAGAGCCGTTTCCTGAAAGCTCCAAACCGAAGTGATCCCTTCTAATCGGTGAGGCGCCAAGTACTGAGTGGTAACCTCCCGTTTTACAAAATCAGCACGCTGCAGAACGATCCAACTAATGGGTACGGATATGCCGCCAGACCCGGGAAAGGGGGAACGCACATGGACGATATGGTGTTTGGAGTTTACCTCAATATACGATGCCGAAATGATGGGTGACCTATCGACGATCCAACGATCGACGTGCGAAACCTGAGCGAAGACGTTTACCAAACTATTCTGAATAATGATCTGATGCTCACATTTCATACGGCGACCTCGCACCATCCGAACTGCCTTCCAAAAAGGCTTTTTCCTGGGTGAAACCCTGCCCAACCGGCGCTCTCTAGAATTCCCCTAAATTCTTCCCTGGAAAATGCCCGACGAGCCGAAAGCACAGAATCATGTTTACTCATGGGATTAGATGTCAAACACGCCAAAACATGGGCCGCACCAATATAAAAACGGGATCGGATGAGATCATTCACAAATACGTATCTCTTCGATTTTTGCGTAATTCCCCGAATAATTGAGACCGCGTCATCCAAGTCAAAATGATGCAGCACGAGATTACACATCACCACATCAAATTTTCCATCAGGCAGACTATTCGGATTGAGTATATCCCCCTCCACAAAAGTGATTTCCGGATATCCCAAGGACGCCTCCCTTGCAACGTTTAACGTTTCCTTCCTCAAATCGACGGCGGTTATGGAAACCTTCCTTTGTTTGCTGCGAAACATATCCACAAGGAACCTTGGACCATCCCCAAACCCAGTGGCGCAATCTAGAATGGTCAAGGGCTGTGGCAAATCGGCGATTTGAAAGAAATTCCGCAAAACCGCATGACCGCCTAGATGCCGGTTGATCGCCCCCAAAAAATGTAGGTCATTCTTTAATAAAACCTCTGGTTGCCCCGGAAGATCCATCATCTCAGGACAATGTTTACTGAAGGCGCGTGCAGGTACCCAGAACGACATCGATGGGAAAGATAAGTAGCTCCTCAAAAATGTACAGGAGGTTCATAGAATTTAAATAGAAAAGGGATTCGTTCTAACGTCCTTTCTTCCTTGGTGGTTTCAGTGTCTTTGGAACTCTTTGTTTGTCCGTCCCTTCGGATACGGAAAGCCTTTGACCGAACGGGAATGAAAGTGGCATACAACCTTTTGTTGCATATGCGACAAAAGGTTGCATCAAGAGGAACGGGCAAACTTTCTGTAAATGTGTTGGATCCTCGCGAGATCGCGCGACGAATCCCAAAGGGATACCGCCTCAAAGCGCAGGGTTGCGAAGCTGCCCTGGGTTACAAGTGAGTGATGAGTACAACGCCAAAAGTGTCTCTGGGCCTGCACAAAAGTGTTGCGTCCGAGGTCGTTTAGATGCCCGATCACCTGAATCCTCTATTGGGTTTCAGTGTCTTTAGCGCACATAGTTTGCCCCCTCCTTTCGGATATTTGACCGAACGGGAATGAAAGTGAAATACAACCTTTTGTTGCATATGCGACAAAAGGTTGCATCAAGAGGAACGGGCAAACTTTCTGTAAAAGTGTTGGATCCTCGCGAGATCGCGAGGGTTCGCGAACAACCCACGCATTTATTATGAGTGGAATAATTGATCCGCAAACGTGGCGTTTGATGGTATGGGCATTACCATTTCCAGAAAATACTCCCAAAGAAATTTCGTCGCAGAACCTAGGCTCTGAAAAAGAATCCTAAAGGGACTTGCTACAGAGCCCAAGCTCTAAAAGAAGAATCCCAAAGGGATTCCGTCACACAGCCCAGGGTTGCTCGTCCGCGAGAAACCCTGGGTAAAATCAGGCTCACACACAACCCCAAAGGGGTTACGCCATAAGATTGTACCTGCAATTAACCTCAACGAAAAACCAAGATCCTCTCGCGAAACTTGATAAGTTACGTTCTGTTTGGACAGACTACACTAGCGATAGCCACCCTCGGGTTCAGATGCTAAGAATTACTTTGTTCGAGTTTTAGGATTCTTCACACCGACACGCTGTTTTTTGGCGTCGAGCATTTTTGATTTAAGGTCGGCTTCAACAGCCGCAGAAATCAGAACATCGGGTGTTAGCTTCGCTTTTTGTGAAAAAGTGAGCGCGTTGGGATCACACAATCTTGCCAGCACATTGTGTAGGTGAAATTTAGCTCGTGGGGTTGCCTGTTTATACACCCTTTTGAGTTCCTTCCGGTCGTTGCCAACTAACTGAACCAATGCTGTTTCGGCAATGGTTCGCACTGTCCAAATATCGTCGTCCAACCTCTGGACGAGAAACGGAATGGCCCTCCTGTCGCCAATTCGACCAAGCGCCTGGGCTGCCCGGAGTTTCACAATCTCTCTATCCTCGCGTAACGCCAACAATGCGGGTTCGTAGGCTTCTTTGGCATGGACATGCCCTAGGTAGAGGAATGCGCTCGGTTTTACTTTTGGATTTTTTATCCGAGCCAGCGCCTGAGAAACCGCCCCGGTATCAGTGAAACGTGAGAGGAAGAAAAACACTCCCCGCTCAATATCCTCCTTGCCTCTATTCTTTTCCAAGGCTTCAAGAAGGATTGGAACTGATTCTTTCCCCCACCCATCAATCAGTGTTTCTGCCTTAAATCGAATGAGCTCGTTCTTGCTATCCATTCGCGACAGGAGATAGGTTAAGGTCTCTTTCTTATTCTTTTCCAGTTCTTCATTTGCTTTGGCAACTTCCTTTTCCTCGCTTTCGTTTGCGGGATCTCGCATTGCAAGACGCATTCGCTGTTCCATTACATTGCCTTCCACGACGACATAATTTTTCCGTCGCTCTGCAATTCCCTCCACGCGCACGGAAAGAATTTCATCCTTGGGAAGGGCGCCCCCCGCTTCAGAAAAACTGACGCTCCGTGGAGCTTTCACCTCCTTGAGTTCCCGATCCAATCCACACCCAAAATTATCTTTTATCCATGCCGCATTATTTCGTTGTCCCTGCGAATACGTATCCTTTCCACCCAAGTCAGTAAGGACGGCTACGGCTCCATATTCCCTTTTCCCTCCATCGTGCCCACTGGCCTGTGTGAATTCGGAATCTTGGCCCGCATAAAAGTCGTTTCCTCCTACATCCACAAGAAGTGTAAATGCGTTGTTGATGGAGGCGGCTTGTGCGGTTGAAGTGCCTTTATAATGATCGTCCCCCTCACGATCTATCAACATGCCTATGCCATAGTCGTGTGCCCCGGCCTGACAGATAGCTGTGCCTTGGTATCTATCGTTCCCCGATATATCTGCCAATAACCCGGCGCTCACGTGTATCCCCGATCCTTGACCATATTGATAGATCGAATAAACGTCATCCCCTGCCCCTTCCAAAAGGATCCCCAACCCATACCAATAACTGGCTCCTTGCCCATACACATCTGCCGAATAGGAATCGTTCCCGAAATCATCTGCTAATATGGCTATGCCACCAGCGAGCAGTGGTCGCATTCCCATGGCAAACCCTTGGGAAAGCGAAAACTCATGTGACGGGATCCATCCGCAGGGTCCGTATCCACTCGCGACATATCGATCATTACCCCCTCGATCCCACAACAAAGAAACGCCACGAGGTCCCGCGAACGCCTGTGAAGATGCCAAGGCCCGATAGTCCGTTTTTCCGGCAGTGTCCTGTATCAGATACCCTGAACCAAATATTGAAGCCGATTGACAGAAGAGTTCGCCTTTAAAATCACGGTCCCCCGGTCCACACCACACCACACCAATCCCGAAAAATGCGGCGCCCTGGCTCATGTGCCGAGCTGTGAACGTGTCATTTCCAGACTCGTCGATGAGCAGTCCAATGCCAAATAATCCTACCCCTTGGGAAAATGATTTCTTGGATTGGTAATTATCGTCTCCGCCGCAATCGATCAGGATACTGACAGGCCTTTGTTGAAGACCATTCGCAAACGCGGTTCCGGCTTCGTACGTGTCCTCTCCGCCGATATCAATGATCAGGAAAGCTTCCTCCGTATAAACATTTTTGCCTGTCCCACCGACAAAGATTTTTCCTAGCGGTGTTTCCATAGAACATTCAAAAACGCCCGTAGCTGGGACTTCCTTTAAGTCACGCCTTGCTTCATCAACTGCGGCTGAAAGAATTTCAAAAGCCTGCTGCATTAATTCGGGATTATAGGCGTTCCACGCTTCTCCGAGTGTATCAACCGTTTCAGTGTCCCCTGTCTGCAGGCGGGCTTCTCGCGTCAAAAGATCCTCGATCGCTTGTGTGTCTATATCTCGCTTACGCCATGACTCGACTTCCTTAGGGTCTTTTCTTAAATCAAATTGAGAGAGCGCAAAGGCTGCGAAGGCAGTATTTTTTTCGCCTGTAAACGACTTCTGAATCAATGGTTGAGCTGCAAGTGCCGCCTGATATAACTTCGTGACAGCCCGCTTAACAGGAATGGGCACGTTCTCCCAGCCCGCAGGTTCGGGTAACTTTGTTAAATCGGGGGTGGGCCCGGTTATCGCACTTTTTCCAAGCTCACTTTGTTCTCGGTTAAAGAGCGCCAAGTCCGCGAAACTTCCTATGCTTTTCATCCGTTGCCTAAGAACGCCGCCATAGTTTGGGAGTGTCATTGGTTTGTTTAACACGGCCATCGTCTTTTGAAAGGCAAGCGAGGTTTCGAGATGGTCTTTTTTGTAGCTGAGATCTGCCCAACTCAAATTAATACCTGACATGGCTGTTTTCACTTGGCCAATCTCCAAGGGTGTCAGGAGTTCGTTGGTTTCGTTGGTCTGCGCTAACCCAGCGCCATGCAAGGTCAATAAAAGGAGCAAATAATGAGTCACTAGTGTGAGTTTGGTCATGATGACGATGCTGAAAAGTGGACCGACGGTATCATAAACACTTAGTAGAAAACAAAGTTTTTCAGTTTTTGAACTGTTCTTTTAACCCAACGCAGGCTACATGCTGTGGTTTCATTTTTAGACTCAGCCCTATGAAATACCAAGTAACTATTGGATTGGAAGTTCACGTCCAACTTAAAACGCTCACAAAAATGTATTGCGGTTGCCGTAACGAATACGGAGCCCCTCCGAACACCCATACCTGCCCGGTCTGCCTTGGTATGCCTGGCGCCTTGCCTGTGCCTAACGAATTCGCCTTAGAAACCGCCGCGCTCACGGGCCTGATGCTAAATTGCGATATCGCTCCTATTTCCAAGTTTGATCGGAAGCATTATTTCTATCCGGACATGCCCAAAAATTATCAAATCACTCAATACGATTTGCCGATTTGCCTGAATGGTTATGTTGATCTGGTTAAAGAATGTTACCCGAAGGATGCCCAAAAAAGCATTTCAGAAACTAAACGCGTTCGGCTTGTGCGTATTCATCAAGAGGAAGACGTCGCTAAATCTTTCCATTTTGGAGACAATACGGGCATCGATTTTAATCGGGCGGGTTCGCCTTTGATGGAAATTGTCACCGAACCAGACATGACCACTCCGGAAGAGGCTTTCGCATTCCTGAGCACGCTCCGTCAGATTTTGCTTTATGGTGATGTCAGTTATGCCGACATGGAAAAAGGTCAGATGCGCTGCGACTGTAACGTGTCCATCCGACCAGTCGGCACGGAAAAGTTCGGAACCAAAATCGAGATTAAAAACATGAACTCGATCAGCGGTGTGCGCCGGGCGTTGGCTTACGAAATCAAACGTCAGGAAGAACTTCTCGATAAAGGTGAAATACTGCGTCAGGAAACACGGCGTTGGGATGATACCAAAGGCGTGACCTCGCTCATGCGCACAAAAGAAATGGCTCATGACTACCGGTATTTCCCTGAACCCGATATGGTTCCGATCAAAAGCGAAGCCTTTCTTTCTCGTTCACAAGCGCGACTCCCGGAGCTTCCTTCACAAAAGAAATCTCGTTTCATCAGCGACTTTGCCGTGAGTGAAAACAACGCGAGCGTCCTTGTTGCGGACGTGGCTTTGGCTCATTATTTTGAGAAGGCGGCGGCTCTGACAAAAAATGCAAATGCCGCAGCCAACTTCATTGTGAATGATTTGATGCGCGACCTTTCCAACGCGGGTTTAGGTATTGAAAACTCACCTGTCACCCCTGAAATGATTGTTGAACTTGTCGCCTTGGCTGATAAGGGGACCATTAATTCGAAACAAGCCAAGGACCTTCTTGTGGAGATGTTTACTTCTCAAAAAACGGCACAAGAACTCGTGGCGGCCCAACCCGAAAAATACGCTCCGGTTGATTCTGGTTTGATCGATAAAATTTGTGATGAGGTCATCGCCGCAAACCCAGCTTCTGTCGCGGATTATAAGTCTGGGAAAATAAGTGCGATTAATTTCCTAAAAGGCCAAGTGATGAAACAAAGTAAGGGTAAGGCCAATCCAAACCAAGTGGACGAACTGCTTAAAGCAAAACTCGTCTAAGGAATCGGGCCTTAAGCTGGACCAGGGTTATAGGTTCCACGCACCGGATACCAAGATATCAGTTCCTGTTACGTAACTGCTTTCAGGATCTAAAATAAACCTCACCACATTCTCAATGTCTGCAAAGGTTCCAAACCTTTTCATGGGCATTTCTTTAGCTGGGGGTAATCCGACGCTATTTTCCAGAAACCCAGGAGATATCATATTTACGGTCACTCCGTACTTCGCCTCACTCACTGCCAAACTTTTTGTCAGAAGCAGGACTCCTGTCTTACCTACATGATACGATAATGCGAAATCTCGTGCGCCCAGTCTCCCGGCGCTTGAATCGCCTATGTTAATAATCTTTCCTGCACTCTTGCGAAGGAGGGGCAATAATCCCTTTGATGCAAAGAAAGCGGCAGTCACGGTACTGTTTAACCCGGCAAACCATTCTTCTTCTGTGAGTTCCAATGTCCTCTTTTCGGGGTAAGTTCCCGCATTGTTTACCAGCAGGTCGAGACGCCCACATTCTTTTTTAATCCTGGCGGCCATCTGATTGACTTCCTTTTGGGAATCAAGCTGGCCTTTTATCAGCAGGTATGGGTTTGAATGTTTTGGTTTTGAGGTCCGATAATGTTGAATAACCGAGTAGTTTTCCGATTCTAAAAAAAGAACCAGCGCAGCCCCTAAACCCTTGGATGCGCCCGTAACTAAAGCGACTTTCTTTTTTGATTTTTGCATCGGTTGACCTCTGATCAATTTTTAAAAACGCCCATTGTTTCAAGGACAGCACGCACTTTTGGCACCTCGTGGGTTCTCAAAAGATCTGTCTTTCCCAGTAAAGCAAGTACGGCCATGAATGACTCGGCGCAGCGTACCTCTTCCTTAAAATAATCAAAGGCGTGGGGCAACGCGTGACATGTGGGCCAGCCCAGTTTGCGGAGCCTGAACGTGTTTAAAAACGTTTCCATCTGATACTGCACTCGCTTGGCGCTATCCTGTAAATTTCGATAATAAAACCCCAGCCCGGGATCGATAAATATTTTATGCACCCCACATTTCTCCGCCATTTCGATGCGCCGTGCAAAATACTCATACATGACTCCCACCATATCAGTCTCAAGGGTGAGGTCTTGTACCTCCCTCACGTTCGCCCCTTGGACAAAACAAATGATCACTCCCGCGTCATGCTCGGCAACGATTCTCAAATGCTCTTCGATCTGCGTGGTGCCTGTCAAATTTAACAGAGCGGCCCCAGCCTTCAATCCTTGCTGTGTCACCTCGGGATGATACGTCTCTATGGAAACGGGTACATGCTGAGCTAATGCCTGCACGACGGGTATTAATGCGCTCTGTTGATCCCCCGCTCCTATGCGCAAAGCGTGATCAAGCGTGGACTCTGCTCCTATATCCACAATGTGTGCTCCTTGCGCTTTTAGGAGGTATCCACGCTCAATAGCGGAATCGGCGGATAGACTGACACTTTCGCGGTACCAAGATTGGGTCGAGAGATTTATGACCCCCATCAAGTATCGGTTCTGTTGAAAATCAAATTTAACATTGTTGAGATCAAACGAGCGCACCTCAGCCTTTATCGCATCCTGATGGCGCTCATACAAATCATGGAGATAATTCAAACTTAACATTTCCCCGCGAGTGTACCCCCCTTGGTTACTTGGGCAAATTTATTTGTTGGCCCCCGAGGGGCTTCCCACCCCTCGCTTCAAGGGCACTTCCGCGATTGCCACCCCCTCCCCGAACAAGAGCACAGACAGGATTGTCTATGCCACACTCATAAAACGCCCCAAAGAAGTCCTAGCGTGGAATAGACAATCCTGTCTGTTCCGCTTCTTTCCATTCCCAGTCAGGTTGACTCTGGAATGCAGGCGAGAATGTGACCGCTTGCTTTCATCGGGTCTTTGAATTAAATATAACCGTTTGAATGGTCTATCGCCCCTTGAATCTTAAGCCTTAAAAGACAATGAATTACTGTGAAAATGCCTTTTCGTACAAACGTCGCGCCACCCGTGAAGTCATGGCAGGGACTCCCGGCCAAGGGGGTGTCGGTATTGGCGGGTCAAACCCCGTTCGCATTCAGTCTATGATTACGTGCGATACGATGGATACCGATAAGGCTGTCCAAGAAACGATCGACCTGGAAAAAGTCGGGTGCGAGATTGTTCGTATCACGGCGCCCACGATCAAAGATGCCGCCAACCTTGAGAACATTGTTCGTGAACTGCGACGCCGCAATTGTTTTGTGCCTATTGTCGCCGATATTCATTTTAAACCTGATGCCGCAATGGAAGCGGTCAAGTGGGTCGAGAAGGTTCGAGTTAACCCAGGTAACTTTGCTGATTCCAAGAAGTTTGCTGTTAAGGAATATACGGACGAGCAATACCAACAGGAACTCGATCGAATTGAAGAAAAGTTCAAACCACTGGTTCTTGAATGTGTACGCCTCAAACGCGCCATGCGCATTGGGACAAACCATGGCTCATTAAGCGATCGTATCATGAACCGCTTCGGCGATTCCCCTCGCGGAATGGTGGAAAGCTCCTTGGAATTTGCGCGGATTGCTCGCAAATACGATTTCCATAACTTCGTGTTCTCAATGAAGTCCAGCAACCCAAAAGTCATGATCGAAGCTTACCGACTTTTGGTTCAGGCCCTCCAAGAGCAGGGTGCGGATTGGAATTATCCAATCCATCTTGGCGTCACTGAAGCGGGCGACGGTGAAGACGGTCGCATTAAAAGTGCCATTGGAATTGGGGCACTACTCGAAGATGGCATTGGTGACACGATCCGCGTTTCACTCACAGAAGATTCGCCCCGCGAGATACCCGTCGCTAAGGCGATTGTGGCCCGTTACAACAATGTGGCCTCAAACCCAAAAGGCTTGTCGAACGTAGCCATCAAAGAATCTCGCGATCCGTACGTGTTCTCGAGGCGCGTCACCCAGCAGGTCATGGTATCGAACGTCCCCGTGGGTGGCGAACAGACACTGCGCGTCGAATCCGCCCTGGCTTATTCTCCGCAAAAAGTGGACGCCGTTTTAAATAAAATAATTATCCTGCGCTCCGTCGAAACGGCGTTTACCGAAATCGTGCAATTGACCATGCAAACAAAGGATGACGTCAAAGGCCTCGCCGAGATTCGTAAAAACACGAAGGTCCCTCTCGCTGCTCATGTGGGGAATCATCTTAATCTTGCTTCTGATGCCCTCAAATATGTTGATAAACTCAACTTTAACGCCCATCCAGACACCACTGAAACGCAGCTTTTTGAGCTTATTTCGGAAGCGGCGAGTGCCAACAAGGTTTTACAAATTGAAATCGGGGACATGCAGATTCCTATGGCTGAAAAATTCTTTGGATTATGTCAGAAACATGATTTCCACAACGTCATCGTGGCTCTGGGAGAAACCTCCGTTTCGAGCATTTATGCCTATCGTTTGCTTGCGGCCTATCTCCAAAATCAAAATTTGAAGTATCCTTTAATGCTCCGGTTTAACGCTCAATCTTGTGCAGACCAAATCTTGGAGGCATCCACAGCAATTGGCGCCATGATCTGTGACGGATTTGGCGATATCGTGCGTCTTGAAGGATTGGATGATCCTTTGGCAGCCACGCGCGTGACATACAACATCCTTCAAGCGGCTGGTGCGCGCACGGTTAAAACCGATTACGTCGCCTGCCCGTCATGCGGTCGGACTTTGTTTA
>JAWXCD010000015.1:0-12551 GCA_034440535.1 Verrucomicrobiota bacterium
ATTACCACCTTAGGGCTACAAGCTGGGAGGACTCCGGCTTCGATGATTGGGTTGTAACCTGCCGGGATAAACAATTACCACCTTAGGGCTACAAGCTGGAAGGACTCTGGCTTCGATGATTCGGTCGTACCTACCGGGATAAACAATTACCACCTTAGGGCTACAAGCTGGGAGGACTCCGGCTTCGATGATGTGGACATCGGATGCCGCCATGATCTTCATCCTAGGCACATTCATGAAACGCAGACACGGACCTTCCGTGTTTCATATGCCGGAGGCATGAAAGCATGTAGCCGGTGGTTGAGCGAAGTGACACCACCGGATCACCAAATCAACATGAAGCGCACCCCAGCAGGGGTGCCAGCCACTTTCGTCTATGCCAACGACAAACATTACAGCACCGCTCCCAGGCCCAAAGCCTCCCTTTCAAATGGCCATCCAGTGGCCAAGGTTGCAAAACGAAATCAACTCAGCGGGGTTTCGGTCAAGTCCCGAACCATGTCGCAACCCTGTTGGGGTTTGATGAAGAAAAAAACACGGCTGTCGCAAGGTTAGCATTCGATGCCAACTCTGGCCTTTGGGGCATTTTGAACATCCAAACTAAAAGCCTTGAGGTTGCCGATCAGTAGATTGCAACTTTCGTAATTCGTTGTCGGAAATGCACCAGCCGGCTTTTTATTATTTATCCAAATCCGCATCTTGGCGGGTGCGTTTGCCGCCTTCGATCATCTCGTCGTGCAAAGCTTCATCGAGCCCCTGTTGGACGAGTTTCTCGGGTTGCGCCGATTCATCCTCTGGGCCGACAGAAGGCTTTCTGGTTCCAGAAGAAGGGACAGGTGATCCGTCAAAAGGCCTTCCAGCAATAATTTCAGGGTTAGAATCATCGGCATCGACATCCAACAACTCGCGTTCTGCTTGAGCGAAGTCTTTTTGGTTCACTTCGGCTTCAGGGTTGCGACCGTCAGAGAGGGCGATTTCCTTTGCTCGACGTTCGATGACCGCCTCGGTGGTCAGGCCAAGTCCTTTGTCTCCGACACTGATCTTGCCTTGTGTTCCATGTGTTTTTTCAGTCTCTTTCATAGACACTTAAACAAGCACATGGCATGCTTACTGGACCAGAATAACGCGGGATAAATTTTTAGTTCTATAATTTTATAGGAGAATTGAAATGGCACTAGTTGAAATTAAGAATTTGAAAGTCTACTTTCCGATTAAAGGCGGAGTGCTTGGTTCTGTTCGTGGGAATATCAAGGCGGTTGATGACGTGTCATTTTCCATTGAAAAGGGAACAACGGTTGGATTAGTCGGTGAAAGTGGCAGCGGCAAAACAACTGTTGGACGGGCACTTTTAAAGCTTGTCCCCGTGACCGAAGGACAGGTTCTTTTCGATGGGGTGGATGTGACCGCAATGAATGAGGGTAACTTTCGCCCGCTGCGTCGCCGCATGCAGATGATTTTTCAGGACCCGTTTGGTTCCCTTAATCCAAGGCTGACAATAGCCAAAATCATTGGGGAAGCGTTGGAAATCCATTTTCGTGGCATGAGTCGCGAGGAACGACTTACACGCATTGAAGAACTCATGTCTAAGGTCGGACTTAAGCGAGATCATATTTTTAGATATCCGCATGAGTTCAGCGGGGGGCAACGTCAGCGTATTGGAATTGCGCGTGCGCTTGCTGTGGAGCCGGAGTTTATTGTGTGCGACGAAGCCGTAAGTGCTCTAGACGTTTCCGTGCAAGCATCGATCATCAATTTACTTCAGGATTTGCAGGATCAAATGGGTTTAACCTATTTGTTTATTGCCCATGACATGGCCGTGGTGGAGCATATCAGTGACCAAGTCGTTGTCATGCATCATGGAAAACTTGTCGAAACCGCTTCGGCTGAACAGCTTTATTCGAACCCGACGCACGAGTACACCAAAAGACTCATTGCAGCAGTACCTAAGCCGGTTTAGGGGCGTAGTTCAGCTCTGACCTAAACCTCTGGTAGGGCTTGGCCCTTGATGTTTTCAATCATGTTGAGCGCGTTACTCGAAATTTCCAAAATCGAATCGCAACGTTCAGTCATGACTTTGATCAGTCTTGTGGGGTCCGCGACATCGTCAGCCTTCGGAGGGGTGGAGATGTCCTTTATACCTTGGAGGACCGTGACAAGCACATCATTAACCTGGGCATTGACCTGAGCTGCCGTCGAGCAGGATTGCTGAATAAAAGGTACAATTTTATCCGGTGTCGTAGGGCACCCATGCAGATCCGGCCCGTACAAAAAATGAAGTAAATCTTCAGCGGCTTTGAGTGTTATATTATTCCCTGTATCTTTTGACATTGTTTGCCCCTCTATTTAGTGGGCGTACTATGAACGAATTTTGAGCGCGAATCAGCTTTTATTTTTTGGAAAAATTCGTGTCCACGCTACTGAGTTATCCTATGCCGCCCTCCCTCACATTCGTTTGCGTCCAGCGTTTTATAAGTTCCGGGAAAAGGCATTTTTCGCATCCTGTTTTGTCAGTGAGACAAAAGTCATGGAAGACTTGATGCAGACCCTGTTGGCGAATAGCTTTGTTGAGGCAGCGTGGGGGCACGCGGAGTCGGTAAGAAGCCGTCCGGACCACTGTATTGACTTCGCCAGCCGGGAGTCCTTTTAAAGATTGGATAACCTCATCGCGCCGCTTATCTGTTTCGGCTATTGCGTAAGCCATGGGCAACAAAACGTTGATCTGGATGTCCCTCCACCGACCGGGCCCAATAATCGCCAATGCCTTTGGGGAGGGGGCGCTTGTAAATGTATAATGATAACTCCAAAATTCATCTTCCAGGGTCGGTTGCTTTATTTTATCTAGTGAAAACACGCCCTCCCTTCGTCCAAGTTCCTTCAATATACGCTCAACGACCGGCACGAGTTTGGCAGCCGCGCTTATTCTACGCTGCGGATGGTTAATTGGGCGGAGGCCACTGAGTTTCCAAGATTTGAGCGATATCATTTTATCTTCATAACCGCCTCGGTACTTCCACCACACATCCCACAAGTCCTTCACGTAACTGCGATTTGCACTAGGAATGGTATCTAAAGTTCCCGCAGGAAGAAAACCCGCGACACCCATTAAGAGGGCGTGTCGATGGGAAATAGGCAGGTTCTCAAGTTCGTGATGTGGTGCAAAGCGTGCCAATGATTTGAACGCTGTTTTATTGCTTTTATAGCCAAGCGCTTCAAGCAGACATTCCCAAAGGGCTTGTGTTTTTCCGGCACGATTGAGCATTCGATTTAACCGACGGGCTTTTAGGATAAATCGTTCGGTGCCGGCGACCTCTAGGATATCGTTTATGTCTTGCGTTGCCATGCCGGCCATGGGTAACGAACACCGGCCGGGGATAACTTTAACCTCGTCAGTGAAACCGCTGTCATCAAAGTCGTCGTAGATATCAATAAGGGGACTCACCAGTTGTTGAGCGATCAAGACCATTGGCACCAAACGGTTCTCGGTTGTTTTCGTAAAGTAATCACGAACCCCTTTTATGAGTGCCACATGCAAGATCACTCCGTCGTACCGTCTGTCTAGGTCGTGCCCATGGCCCATCCAATCTTCAGCTTTGATATGGATTTCAACATCGCCGGTAAACTCCACGCCGTCGATGCGTAAGACCGCCCTTGTGAAATCCGGTCCGGCCTCTTTATTCCAGAACCCAGGCTGAATGACCTCAATTGTCTGCCCATCCAGAGAAAGGAGCGGAGAACGCAGCATTTGTTTGTGCCAGATGTATTGAATCAATCGCTCAGAAACGAGACCAATGACTTCTTGCAACTTTTGATCTTCCCCGGTGTTAGCAAGCACGTCCTGCTTTACTGCGCTATAGGTTTTGTTAGACATATTTAAACAACCTCCTTTGGTGGAGTGCTCACGCAATGACCCGTAAGCAATAAAACCAGTTATGAACAGAAAAAAGTTTACAATTTTATTAATTTTAACAGGAATGTCTTTATTCCTTTTACAGGCCCAGGAATACGATAACGCCCAAGATCCAGTGGTGCGTGCGGTTCAGAAAGCTTTGCCGTCGGTGGTGAGTATTCTCACTCAGGATGAGGTCATCCAGAACAACGACCCGTTCGCTGAGACGTTTAAAAACTTTTATGGCATGTACCAACCTTCCCCCATGTTCCTTCAAAAAAAACTGGAACAAATCAAGGGCTCGGGAGTTATCGTCGATCAAGAAGGGTATATTGTCACAAACCAACACAACATTCGGCGCGTGCAAAGTCCTATTCAGGTTGTGCTCTCAAACGGGGATACCTATCCGGCCGAATTCTTAATCGGTGACGAGCGGAACGACTTGGCGCTCTTAAAAATTACACCTAAATCTCCGCTCCCTGCTATCGGTCTAGCTAATCCAGAGGATTTGTTGCTGGGCCAGACGGTTCTTGCTTTGGGGAATCCGTTCGGGCTACCCAATTCAGTTACGAAAGGCATATTAAGTTCGAAGGGACGGGATGTGCGAGTGGAAGGCAAGGAATACGAAGAGTTGTTGCAGACGGATGCCGCCATTAATCCGGGAAATAGCGGAGGGGCGCTTGTGGATTTGAACGGGCGACTCATTGGCGTGAACGTCTTGGTTTTGGCGCGTGGGCAAGGGATTGGATTTGCGATCCCTGTAAACAAAATTACCGATACTCTTTCTAAGTTTTTAAGTCTCGAAAAACGAAATAAAGTTTCCCTAGGGTTATTGTTTGCCAGTTCCAAGAGTGGGATAGAAATCAGGAATGTAGAGCCCGGAAGTCCTGCGGATGGGTTATTTGTCAAAGGTGAACATATCCTGAATGTGGACGACAAACCGTTTTCGTCGCTTGTGCAAATGCAAGGGTATCTCCTGACAAAAAAAGCGGGAGACCAAGTCAAGTTCACGGTAAATCGGGCCAAGGGCCCGCAGTCGGTGCTTGTGACACTTAAACCTTATACGACCCCTGCAGGCGCAAAGCTTGCCAAGTCAAAGTTGGGAATCACCGTGCAAGAGCTCAACCCGACGTCAGCACGTCAGAATGGTTATAATTTAAACGATGGCCTGATTATATCGGATGTTGAGGCTGATTCCCCAGCGGCGAAAGTCGGAATTAAACGCGGCATGGTCCTTGTTAAGATAGATGGAAAGGACGCCCGTAAAATCGATGACTTTGAAGATTTGCTAGGGCCTGTTAAAGGAGGCGCGAACATTAAGTTAGCGGTTGTTTTCCTCCAGCAAGTGGCGGCAAACGCCGTCCTGCAAAGGACCGCTGAGGCCACAATCAAGACCCGCTAATTTTTTGTTAGATTTCCTAGCTTGTAACGTCATCCGTAAATCCTTAGGAGTACCTGTCTATGATTAAAGTCGAGAACCTGACCAAAAGCTATTCAGGGGTCACGGCCATTAACAATTTGAGTTTTGAAGTAGGTGCCGGAGAAGTTGTCGGGTTCCTTGGTCCCAACGGAGCAGGAAAAAGCACTACAATGAAAATTCTGTCCTGTTTTGTGCCGCCCACAAGTGGGACTGCCTCCGTCGCAGGGTTTGACGTTACGCAGGATTCCCTTGAAGTGCGTAAGCGCATTGGGTACTTGCCGGAGAACGTGCCTCTCTATCCGGATATGCGTGTGACGGAGTACCTGCGCTATAGGGCTAACCTCAAAGGCGTGCCTCGACGTAAAGTGAAGGAGAGGGTTGAAGAAGTGAAAGTCCTGACTTCCTTGAAAGATGTTGAAACCAAAATGATCGGTCACCTTTCAAAAGGATACCGCCAGCGCGTAGGTCTCGCGGATGCTATTGTGCATGAGCCTGACCTTGTGATCCTTGACGAGCCCACCATCGGGCTTGATCCTAATCAGATTCGCCAAGTCCGGGATTTGATTAAAGACCTCGGCAAAAAGCACACGGTATTGTTGAGCACTCATATTTTGCCAGAAGTCGAAATGACTTGTTCTAGGGTTCTTATCATTAATAAAGGCAAAATTCTCGCTTCCGATACACCCGCGAACCTGTTGAGTAACGCGAGTTCATTGAACCAAGTCAAAGTGGTAATCCGAGGCCCCGAACAGGAAATGAAAAAAGCGTTGGAGTCCATCAGCGATGTTCGTGAAGTCCGCACGACTGCCAATGGGAACCTTGTTGAAGTGCTCGTTTTTACCCCAGGTAATATCGACGTGCGGGAGCATATTTTTAGGAAGGTTGTGGACGGTAAGTGGACTATTTTAGAATTGTCCCAACCAAGGAGAACCTTGGAAGACGTGTTTGTCCAATTGACGCAGGAGGATGAGGAATTATGAGAAGCTTTTGGACGATGTTTAAGAGGGAGTTGGCTTCCTTTTTCTTTTCGCCGATTATTTATGTCGTCGGTGGATTGTTGATGATGTTGTTAGGTTGGACATTTGTGCTGTTGGTGTTGGATATGGCCAATGGCGAGCGTGAAGCTCCAGTGACGACGTGGTTTTTTAACATGTTCTGGTTACCCGCACTCATTTTACCCGCGGTTATTTCCATGCGACTGCTGGCGGAAGAAAAGAAGACCGGGACACTTGAAATGTTGGTCACGGCTCCTGTGACAGATTGGCAGATTGTCCTCTCCAAATTCTTTGCGGGGCTTGCGGTCTACGCGATCGTTTGGGTGCCCTCCATTTTTTATGGGCTCGCACTGCGGTTTCTTGTCGGAGCTTCGGCAGGGGTGGAGTTTAGCCCACTCTTTTGCAGTTTTTTTGGCGTGGTCCTTAATGCCAGTGTGATGATCGGGTTCGGTATTCTCGCTTCTTCAGTGACGCGCAATCAGATCATTGCCGCTGTGCTGACATTCGTGTTCGTGTTCGTTTATTTGATTATACCTGAATGGATCAAAGGGTTTGTTTATAGCGGGCCTCTGGCCGAGGGGCTTAGTTACATTTCAATTTTTGATCATTTGAAACAATTTCAGCGGGCGATTATTGGGGTCCAGCCTTTGATTTTTTATGTGACGGCGACTTATTTTTTCCTGTTCTGGACGGTAAGAATGCTTGAATCACGGAAGTGGAAATAATTTTATGGCCGAAGATCTCCCAAATACTAACGACGATAAAAAAGGTGAGGCGAACCCCGTCAAACCACGGCGGGCTGTTGCCGAAAAGTCTAATGCCATTTTACAGATCGTTCTGTTGTTTGCCATTCTGGTGGCAATAAACTATCTCGCTATGCGCCATCCGGATTATTTTAACCCGGCGAATTGGGTGAGTAAAAAGAAACAAATCTCTTGGGACTTTAAGAGTAAAAAAACGGTGTTGAGTGACCAAACGTTGACCTTACTTAAGAACTTAAAAGAAGATGTAAAAGTCATTGTCGTGTTTAATACAAGCAACGAGCTTTTCATGCGTGTGGAAGAAATGCTCAAACAATATGATGCGCATTCGGATCATATTAAATTGCAGATTGTAGACCGTGATCGCGATCTGGGAAAAGTTTCGGAAATGGTGACCAAATATCGCTTTAATCCCGAGGAACAAGCGGGTGTCATTATTTTTGAGCGCGGCGATTCGCGGCAGATTGTGAATGCCACGGACTTGCCTGTACGTAGTGCTTCAGGGGTCTTTGGGCAGAATTACGATATGACAGGGTTTAAGGGGGAACAATATTTCACTTCCGCACTCTTGACTGTGACGAGTTCAAAGCCAGTGAAAGCTTATGTTCTCATGGGCCATGGAGAAATTTCGCTGCAGAGTTCTGGGTTGGCCGGGTATTCTCGTCTAAACGACTTTTTTAAGCTTAATAACTTCTCCCTTCAACCGCTCAAACTTCAGGCACAATCGCAAATCCCCGATGATTGTGATGTGCTGTTGATCCTTGGGCCGGAAGCTGAATTTCAAGCAAATGAAGTGGCTGCAATCGAGGCGTACTTAAAGAAACAAGGGAACCTCTTTATCACCTTGCAACCTCGGGTTCGTACTGGACTTGAAAAACTAATCGGCTCATACGGCGTTAAACTTCAAAACGACATTTTGTTAACGCATCTCTCCGATGGGAATATGACCTATCTTGTTTACACTAAAACTGAGGGTGGTCATCCGATTGTAAAGAGGATGAATGAATTGAATGTCAGTCCTGTGTTCACTACCACTCGTACACTTTCTCTTCAGCCTCCGGCCCCTGAAATTGTGCCGCAACCCACCCCAACCGTTATTTTAAGTGCTGAAGAGGGGTATTGGGGCGAGTTAGGTCCCATTGATGAAAAGACCCGACCCGATGACAAGGATATCATGAAGGGCCCGCACGGGGTCGCGATTGCTATCGAATCCGGTGCTATGCCAGGTACGGGTGTGGATGTGAAGGGTTCAAAAATCATTGTTGTGGGTTCTACTCTTTTTCTCGCTAATCAAATGACCCAAAACCAACCGAATAAAGATTTTCTCTTTAACTCCTTAAATTGGATGATTAAACGTAATGAGCTCATCGGAATTTCGCCCACTCCTGTCGAACAGTACCGTCTGACCCTTTCCCCCCAACAAAGGTTGATTCTTTTGACGTTCGTGCTTTTAGGGCTGCCGCTCATCATTGGGGTTACGGGTTTTATTGTTTGGTTTAGGCGTCGGAAATAAAGAGCACTTTCTCCTGTGACCCAACGTCCTCTACTTAAATGGGTGTACCGCGAATCGGGCGAAAAGGTCGCGTTTATTGAGGAATCCGGATTCACCGTTCCCGTGCGTCAGCTGCTTCACTCACGCGGGTTTGGGTCGCGTGAAGAAATGGACGATTTCCTTGATCCCAGACTGAAACAACTGACGGATCCTTTTTTGCTCCCAGGTATGACAGCTGCGGTTGAGGAGATTCATTCGGCGATCGTTCAGAAAAAGAAGATGGTTGTTTTTGGTGATTACGATGTCGACGGCGTGACGTCCACAGCCCTCCTTGTCCAAGTGCTTTCGAGGCTGGGTGGGCAGGTTCATCCGTTTTTACCCCACCGCATGGAAGAAGGTTATGGTCTTAACCTCGAAGCGCTTAAAAGGTGTTGGGAAGAGTACCAGCCCCAGGTTGTCATTGCGGTGGATTGCGGAACGAGTTCTGTTTCGGAAGTCGCTTGGATCAATGAACTGGGGGCTAGGGTCATCATCATCGATCACCATGAACCGGCACAGTCACTTCCTGCGGCCGTTGCGCTTGTAAATCCAAAGGTCGCGAATACCGGCGCTGACGCTACTTATTTTTGCACGGTGGGGTTATGCTTTAAGCTCGTTCATGCTCTTTTAAAAAAACTCATAAGTGCAGGGACGTCTCAGTCCGCCCTGCCAGATCTCAGGAGCTTCCTCGATTTGGTTGCGTTGGGAACTGTCGCCGACCTTGTTCCTCTTATTAAAGAAAACCGTATTTTCGTTAAAGCGGGCCTTAAAACGCTGGAGCAATCCGAGAACTTAGGGCTGCGTCATTTAATTCGAGTCAGCGCCATTAAACCTCCGTTCAGTTCAGATGATGTGGGGTTTAGAATTGGGCCGAGACTTAATGCCTCGGGCCGTTTGGAAAGCGCTATGGAATCGCTTGAACTCTTGTTGGCAGATGATAACGAAAAGGCGGCTTTCCTTGCGCAAAGTCTAAACGACCATAATAGTTCGCGGCAGGCGATCGAAAAAAGGATTTATCAAGAAGCGCTTGATGCACTCTCCACCCAATATGATCCTGACCGTGATTTTGTTATCGTTCTCTCACGTCCAGATTGGCACATCGGGGTTGTCGGGATTGTGGCATCTCGGATTATGAGAGTTACGGCGCGACCTGCGATTGTGATCGGGTTTGATAAAGACGGGCAGGGCAAGGGGAGTTGTCGGAGCATCGATGGATTTAACATTGTAACGGCTTTGGAGACGTGTTCCGTGCACCTCGTGAAATTTGGAGGTCACCCGATGGCGGCTGGGATTTCAATTACGGCTGGGGCAATTGATGATTTTCGCCGAGGGATAAACGTGTGCGCGCGGGCGTTGTTAAATCAGGACGACTTGGTGCATAGGTTAAAGGTAGACGTCCAACTCTCTCTCGATGAGGTCACTCCTGCTTTACTCGAAGAACTCACGCGATTGGAGCCTTTCGGGAAAAGTAATCCATCCCCGGTTTTTTATTGTAAAAACGTGGCCTTGGCGCGGACCCCCAACATTGTCGGGAAAAATCATCTGAAATTCTCTTTCTCACGTGGGTCGGGTTCGATTGATGGAATTTGTTTTAACTGGGGTCAAAGTCCGGTTCCTCATGGATTTGTTGATATCGCGTTTGTTCCTCAATGGGAGGAATTTAATGGCCGAAGATCCATTCAACTTCTGATCTTGGACGTGCGTGAAACAACCGGTCACTGATCCATTGATCGATCCTGTGACCTTCGCGCATGGGTGCGGGGAGCAAAGAGCCAAGGCGCTCAACGCCATGGGAATCCATACTATTGAGGAACTGCTTTACCATGTCCCGCGCCGGTATGAAGACAGATCGGCGTTCCTGACAATCGATAAGCTCCGCGTGGGAGATCAAGTGTCGGTTAAGGTCATTGTGGAAGGCGTGCGCCTAATTAGATTGCGCGGGCGTCGGTCAATCCTGGAGGTCGTGGTCAAAGACTCCTCACCTGCGAAAATGTCCATGCGCTGGTTTAACGTGCCTTATTTTAATCGATTCTTTACTCCGGGCGATTCCTTTGTGTTTTTCGGGAAGGTCAAACTCAGCGGGCAACGCATGGTGATGGATCATCCCGATTACGAAAAGATGGAGACGGATGACGAGGATTTGATTCATCTCAGCCGGATCACTCCTATCCACCCGGCTTCGGATAAGATTTCAGCAAGGGTCCTGCGGACTTTGATTTTTCATTTGCTCGATTCTTACGGGGACACGCTCGAGGATTATATTCCGAAGGCTTACAGGACTTCATGTTACGATACTCTCCCCCTGGCTGAGGCTGTAAAAAACATTCACTTCCCCGAGTCCTTTGAGGCGCTTGAACGCGCGCGTTCGCGGTTGGCCTATAATGAGTTTTTCTTAATGGGTATGGTGATTGGCCTGCGCCGTCGTCATTTGTCAAAAGTCGTCAAAACTCCGCGTGTTCCGAGTCGCCTCATGACTGAACATTTTATAAAGGCCTTACCCTACGAACTGACTGTTTCACAGAAGCGAGTGATTTCTGAAATCGAGCAAGATCTGCGAAGTTCTCATCCAATGAATCGCCTTCTGCAGGGTGACGTAGGATCGGGTAAAACGGTCGTCGCTGCTCATGCTTTACTCCAAGTCCTTGAGGCGGGATATCAAGGAGCACTCATGGCACCAACGGAAATTCTAGCTGAACAACATTATGGAACCTTACTGAAGTGGTTTACCCCGCTTAACGTGAAAGTTCACTTGCTGACGGGGTCACGTAAAACAGTTGGTGGACGAGGCAAAAAAAAGAATGAGGAGGGGCAGGCTCAACTGCTCTCTAACGATGAATTAGGTACCCCGCAGATATTCGTAGGAACTCATGCCTTGTTCCAAGATAACCGCGCCTACGACCGGCTGGGTCTCATCGTGATTGATGAACAACACAAGTTTGGGGTGAGTCAACGGGCCGCACTCACGAGTAAAGCGATCGCCCCCGATATTCTGATCATGACGGCCACTCCTATTCCGCGCACCTTATCCATGACGCTCTACGGGGACTTGGATGTATCCTTCCTTCACGAACTGCCACAGGGCCGGGGAGAGATTGTGACCGCACTCAGGGGTTCGGAAAAGTTGCCGCAGATTTTTGACTTTATTAAGAAAGAAGTTAAAGCCGGGCGCCAAGCTTTTATTGTCTATCCCCTGATCGACGAGTCGGAGAAGTTGCCCGTCAAAGCGGTGCTTTCGGAACTTGAAAAAATAACCAAAGCGCTCGCTCCGCATCAGGTGGGGTTATTGCACGGTCGTATGAAGAGCGACGAGAAAAACCAGGTCATGACCCAATTTCGTAACGGGGATATACAGGTCTTGGTCGCGACAACCGTGGTTGAGGTTGGAGTCGATGTTCCCAATGCCAGTATAATGTTAATCGAAAACGCGGAACGATTCGGCCTTTCCCAGCTTCATCAGTTGCGTGGGCGGGTAGGTCGCGGTCCTAATAAGTCGTATTGTATCCTCGTCGCAGACTTGACCCAGGAAGATACTGTCCAGCGCTTGAAAATCATGGAATCTACTGGAGACGGATTCCGTATAGCCGAAGAGGATTTGAAGCGCCGTGGTCCAGGCAACATTTTCGGAACCGAACAAAGTGGCCTCCCCCCGCTCAAAGTGGCCGATCTCATTCGTGACTCCGCCATGATCCCCATTGCCCGTTCCGCCGCAGAGCGTCTGCTCGCCTCCGACCCAACCCTTGCTCACCCAACCCTCTCCCCCCTCAAAAGGCGCCTCACCCAATCCATGGGCGCCCAGATTGCCTGCATTGACATCGGATGACAAAGCGCCCCATGTGCATCCTGCGGATCTACTTCGGGGCAGCGTGCGCGGGCGTGGAATGGGCAAAGCAGGGGATTGACCGCGTGTTTGAAGCGGATCCCGCAGAGGACCTGCGAACGACAGAGCCCAAGATGGCAA
>JAWXCD010000016.1:0-23343 GCA_034440535.1 Verrucomicrobiota bacterium
CCCAGGGTTGCTCGTCATCGAGAAACCCTGGGTAAAGTCAGGCACACACAACCCCAAAGGGGTTGCGCCATAAGATTGCACCTGCAATTAATCTTATCGAAAACGCGGTCCGCTCGAAATTTGATAAGTTGCGTTCTGTTTGACGGCCTACACTAGGCTTTTATCCGGGTCATTCGCGGACGGTCTATGGGGTATAGAGATTCTAGACTGTGCTTTTTACGAATCGGGCCGCAGCTCAGACGGCCATTTTAGCAATGGCAGGATGGAACACAGACAGGATTGTCTATGCTACGTTGTTTCAGCGTTATGATCCGTTCGAGCCACGGGTGAGGAGCCGGTCGGCATGGCGATAAATATAATAATACAAGAACCCCATGATGCCGCCGTACAAACCAAAATGAATGACTACTAATTCGGGCTGAAATGGTGGATTATATGTGAATGATTTAAGCATGAGTGGGCCTGGGATGATGCAAAAACTGAAATTCTCTACATCGCTTCCTGAAATCCCGACAAATTCTTCTAAGAAGAACCAAAGGATCGATGATCCCACTATCCACCCTATTAAAATCGTGACAGCCAAGATCGTGGCTTTGTGAGCTGATTTTGCAATGCACGATGACAAAACACCTACAAGCATGATGAGGCGGGGATAGATGAGTGCGGCCAATAATGAGTTTAATACCACCTCGAAAAGGATAAGGTTAAAATCAGAACAACTAACATTACGTAGAATGCAAAGAAAAATTGAGCTTACAATGACAACAAGTCCACAAATATTGTTAAGCATAAGAAGTGAGCGAAACTTCTCTTTAAAAATGTCTTTGCGGGTTATTGGCGTTGTAAGAAGGACATCCAATGATTGTTTCTTTTTTTCGGTTGCAATTAAATTAATTGACAGTGCAAAAATTAAAACAAGATACACCGCCCACGACCCAAACCAAACTAAGATGACATCTCCATCATCGTTATCGTTATCAACTAGTCCAAACGTCGCGATGGTGAGGGCCACCAGCCCTCCAAAGATGGCTAGCTTCGTCAGCGACCTAGGCGCGAAAGCAGAACAACGAGCCCATTCTTTCCAAACAATGGGACGGTCTCCCGGGAGTGATTCATTTTGAGTCGCCTTTCTTCTTAAGACCTTGTTCACCAATGAGTCCAATAATCTATGAACAAACCTTAATATCTCAATCAAAGGGCTGCGTGACTGAGCTGATGCGCGACGATACAAAAAAAATCGAGCACCTATTAGGTACACAATCGACATGATTCCAACAGCTATTGATGAATAATACCAGGGGAGAGAAAAGCCACCAAAAGTGGAAGCGAGGGCTCTAAAAACTGGAAGTAAGAGCAGGGTGTATTCCTCGTTAATGAAATTAACATCGAAAGCCAGCTCCAACAGGATCGGACTAAACGGTGTAAGGAGAGTGAGAATCAAACTCGACACCATCGATTCCACGCTCGACGAAAAATACGAAGAACAGAAGACTGCAATGGCTGCATTCAAAAGTAAGGCCATGAAGACAGCCCATTGCGATTCTATAATCTGTTCCACTGTTATTCCGCCCATCAAATATGTCATTATAATGATAGGCAAAAAACTCATCAGGAGAAAAACCACGGGCAACATACGCGAAAGATATTTTTCAAAAATAATCTCCCCGCCACGAAGGTCAGTTAGGAAAAGTAGAGGCAAGCTATCCCGTTCCTTTTCAACAGTGATAACCCCGGAAACGATTATGGGCACAACTAAATAAACGTAAGCAAACTGCATAAACAAAATAGAACCATAGAAGTTACTGCCTCGTCCCAGTGCAGAGATTGAACCCGCCATCAAACTTTTCCCCGACACTATGAGGAAAAGAATAATCGACAGGGAGACAAAGATGACCCGATTAATATACGTTCGACGGTTGGACGCCAGTTCCTGAAGTTCTTTCCCAACGAGTGGAAAGGAAAAAAGGCGTCTCAGAAATTGTGCCCCAAAAAGTGACATCAGTTGAGTATGGCCCAAATACATGGAGGTTGGCTGGGGAATTTTTATGCTGATAGACCGAAACGTTCGTGGACGATATTCGCAGCGCGATCGACTTCCTTAAGTGCGATGATAACGGAAATCTTGATTTCAGAGGTGCTGATCATCTGAATGTTCACTTTCGCTTCGGCTAAAGCTTCGAACATTGTTGCGGCGACCCCGCTGTGCGAGCGCATCCCAACGCCCACGATTGATAATTTTGCGACTTCCTCAGGTTCACGGAGGACGACCTTAGGGGAATCTTTACGGCAATCATCAACGAACTTTTCAAGGACGCCTCGAACCTTGGCAAGATCTTCCTTAGAAGTCGTAAAGGTCAAGTCAGTCACTTTCTGGTCTGCATGTCCTGGGTTCTGAACAATCATGTCAACGTTCACATGCGCATTTGAAACTGTTCTGAAAAGTCTGGCCGCGATACCCGGTTTGTCCGGTAAACTTTCGAGCGATAATTTGACTTGGTTTTTATCAACCGACACACCCCGAATGACAACTTCTTCCATTTTCCTAGTCTCCTCTTTAACAATTGTTCCGGGTTCCTCACTTAAGCTCGACCGGACTTCGAACACCACCTTGAATTTTTTTGCAAACTCGACTGAACGCGATTGCATGACTTTTGACCCCAAGCTCGCCATCTCCAACATTTCGTCGTAGGAGACCTCATCAATTTTGGTCGCCGTCTTAACAATACGCGGGTCGCACGTATAAACTCCGTCTACATCGGTATAAACTTGGCAGACATCCGCTTTAAGCACCGCTGCGAGCGCGATCGCTGTTAGGTCAGAACCACCCCGCCCCAGCGTTGTGATGTTCCCGTCTGGATTGACCCCCTGGAAACCGGCGACAATCACAACGTTCCCTTCCTCGATATAATTAAAAACTTTTCGTGGAGTTATATTCTGAATTTTCGCCTTAGTAAAAACTCCGTCAGTCTGAATTCCAGCCTGTGCCCCCGTTAACGAGATGGCTTTGACTCCCAACTCGTTTAAGGCCATGGCAGTCAAAGCAATGGTTGTTTGTTCGCCCGTGGATAAAAGGACATCCATCTCGCGTTCGTTCGGAGTGGAACTCACGTCCCGGGCCAATTTAATCAAGTTATCGGTGACCCCTGACATGGCTGAAACGACGACAACAACCTGGTGCCCTTGGTCATGCCATTTTTTCACACGCCGCGCGACGTTGAGAATCCGTTCAGGACTACCCACCGACGTGCCCCCATACTTCTGTACAATCAATGACATAGGCTACAATCCCAACACTTTAAAAATCTCTTCTTTATCGGCTCTAACATTGATCGCCTTGCCCGAATTTCCCAACGCCGTATCGGGGTCTTTTAATCCGTGCCCCGTCATGGTCGCGGTCACCACAGCTCCGGTGGGTATGGTTCCTTCTTTGACACATTTGATCAACCCCGCCAAAGGCGCTGCACAAGCCGGCTCGACAAAAACTCCCTCACTTGATGCAAGCAATTGATAAGCATAAAGGATCTCGCCGTCTGTGACCGAGCCGATAGACCCCTGTGATTCGCGCACCGTGTCCTTGCACCCCTGCCAACTCGCCGGGTTCCCAATTCGAATCGCAGAAGCGATGGTTTCGGGATGCTCAACGATTTTGTCTAACACGATAGGAGCCGCGCCCGCCGCCTGCCATCCAAACATCCGGGGCAACTTCTTATTCTTTCCCGCCGCTTTGTATTCTTTAAAACCACGCCAGTAAGCGGTGATGTTCCCTGCGTTTCCCACTGGAATAAAATGAAAGTCAGGCGCTTCTCCCAACGAGTCAACCAACTCAAATGCCGCCGTTTTTTGACCTTCCAAACGGTACGGATTGATAGAATTGACGATCGCAATTTCAGGAAACTTCCCGAGCTCGCGCACCAGCAGAAGTGCCTCATCAAAGTTCCCATCGACAGCGAGAACTTTTGATCCGTACATCAACGCTTGGGCCAACTTTCCTAATGCCACTTTTCCGGAAGGAATAAGCACGACGCACTGAATGTTCGCCCGAGCGGCGTAAGCAGCCGCAGCAGCGGAGGTATTCCCCGTACTCGCGCACACCACAATTTTTGCTCCCGACTCAGCGGCTTTAGACATCGCCATGGTCATGCCACGGTCCTTAAAAGAACAGGTCGGGTTTAACCCCTCATACTTCAGGTAGAGCGAAAATTCGCCCCCGATGGCCTTTACAAAATTGGGCACAGGCAACAGAGGCGTGTTGCCTTCGTGCAATGTGATCACAGGGGTCTTATCAGTCACCGGCAGATATTCGCGGTACCGATTGATTACTCCTTGGTATGTGGGAAGAATATTCACAGTTTATTCAAAGCTTTCTATGCGGATCATCCGCGGCTTCCCTTTCACGCTCTTAAGACGACTGATAGCCCTCAAAGCACGCTGGAAGGACGCTTCTAAGGAATCATGCAAAAGCAATACTAACGGCACGCTATCCCCAGGCTCGGTACTCTCGGGTTGAATCACCGACGAGATGCCCACTTTGTTTTTACCTAATATAGTGGCCACTTGCGCTAGGACTCCGGGTTGATCCAGCACACTCAAACGTAAATAATAACGGGAAACAATCTCGTTGTTCCTCTTCACTTTCCCATACAACTTGTGAGGGGTAAAAATCCGGTGTTTTTTAATCCCTTCAAGCATCAACCCCGCTTCAGCCAAATCGCTCAACACCGCGCTTGAGGTTGGGTCTTGCCCCGCTCCGCGTCCGTAGAAAAGGGTCTCACCCACAATATCCCCGCGCACCGCCACGGCATTGTAAACGCCGTTCACTCTCGAGAGCACATGTTCCTTGGGGACCAACGTCGGCTGCACACGAATCTCAACTTTATTTTTATTGTCAGCTTTGACGATCCCAAGAAGTTTAATCCGATATCCCAATTGCCGTGCGTACTCAATATCCTGGGCCGTGATGTTTCGGATCCCTTCAACTTCCACCTGTTCTGGTTTGATCCAAAATCCGTAAGCAAGGGAAGCCAGAATGGCAGTCTTGTGCGCGGCGTCCCAACCGTCCACATCCAAGGTGGGATCCACTTCCGCGTACCCGAGATCCTGAGCTTGTTTTAAAACGTCGTCAAAAGCCAAGCCCTCATCAGACATTCGGGTCAGAATGTAGTTACAAGTCCCGTTGACAATACCGTGCATTGAAAGAATCCGGTTCCCCACTAATCCTTCATGGAGTGCCTTAATAATAGGGATGCCCCCCGCGACACTTGCTTCAAAGAAAATCGGGCGTTGAAGGGTTCTGGAAAGGTCAAAGAGTTCCTCCCCGTGCTTGGCCAAGAGAGCCTTGTTTGCGATGACGACGACCTTCCCATTTTTCATCGCCTCAACAACAATCTGTTTGGCGTCGGTGGTTCCACCAATCAACTCAACCACTACATCGACTTCGGGATCCTTAACGACGTCCTGCCAACTCTTTGCCCATAATTTGTCTGGGATACGCACCTGTCGTTTCTTATTCCTGTTCCGTGCGAAAACCCGCGTGACTTCCAGCTTAAATCCCAAGCGATGCTGCAAAAGAGTTTGGTTGCGTTTCAGGTGCAAATACACCCCGCCCCCGACGGTCCCCAAACCTAATAATCCTATTCTAATCTTTTGCATCGCAGCTTTCAAAATTTCAAATCCACTATGTCCTCACGAAAAACCAGTGGTTTTAGCCCGAAGACCAAGGGAAGACAACAGAAAGTTACAGGAATAAGGCTCGGGACGGGGGGTGTCGGCAACATTCCCATTGGTAAAATGGAGGGTGCGGCAATGGTGAAAGGAAACGTCACCGATTGACCTCGTGATCTTGACCGCACGGGAGCTGTCGGCACTCACTGCAAGGGCGTCCCTAATCTCAGATTTGTGAGATACATTGTTGTGAACCTTTATACCTTCCAGGTGACTCCCTGGTATAAACTCCATGCACCCATGTTGTTCCGTGACCTGCGAGAGCGCGATCCAGCAGGTGATCCCACGTTTTGCGGCAGGTAAACCTTGCCAATAACCTGCGTCCTGATGCCAAGGGGTTGTCGCGAAAAAATTTGAGGTCTTGCGCGGAGATCATGGAGTCAGAGGAAGGAGTGGTTATCATAATTATTTAAGACCGCCACCCCGAACGCTTAAACCACAATAGACGAACTTAACGAGATGTTGCACTTTCTTAACTTTTGGCGTGACTTTCTCTTTTCCAAATGCAGTTCCGCTCACAAAATTCCAGGCGTTATCTTCCAAAGCCTCAAAACGGGGACGTGATTTGGAGAAGAGTTAGAACAACGGTCCAACCTTCAATCGTAATAACACGGCCTCCGGGGATCTGAACGTAAAAGTACCCGCCGCTGGATCGCAGTTTGATTGACCGTGACTTCCGAAACGGACCTCGTTTGAGCTTATGACCATTGTGGCTGAGGCATTTGATAGACCTGGGATCGTTTTAAAATCAAAAATGCAGTTTCCTTTTCCGTGCTTATCGCAGAGGAGAAGAAAATGTTCATCCGTTCCAATGCCGTATTCAATGATAGTCATAGCCTCATGAAAGTGAGTTTTCCATGAAGTTCGATCCCTAGGTCTGAAGGCAATATGTTTCAAGCGAGTTTTGAGGGCTGCACGGTAAAGTTCAAACACTCCGCGGTTAGTACTGGCTCTCAGTTCCATCCAATTGAGCTTGGACGAAGTGAAGGTATGAACATCCTGCGGATCGGGTATTTCCTCAGCAATCACTTCATCGGTTAACAACCCGTATTTCAACAAATCCCTTTTACGGCCTTCCGTCACAGCCTTAGCCAAGTCTCCCGCAGGATAATCAGTAAAAAACTTGAACGCACTCGAAGCTGAAAATTCCTGGCCCATGAACAGGAAAGGCGTGTAGGGGGTCAGACACAATAAAAGGGAAACAGCTCGGTACGATTCCGGTGACACCTTCAAGTTTAAGCGCCGTCCAAACGGCCTGTTTCCGACAAGGTCATGGTTCGTGATATAATGAACAAACCGTTTTGGGGGAATATGACTACATTCCGCCCCCCGATATTCTTCAAGACTTGGAACCCATTGCCCACGGAAATGCCAACCATGACTCAGCACATCGTGGATATTGACCGCAGTTCCCTTAAAATTAATAAAATGCGCGTGGGTCTCGCCCGTAAACGAAGTTCGTATGAGATTCGCGAAATCCTCCGCCCAGACAGCGTTAAAGCCAAGTCCCTCGATATCCTGTGAAGCGATCACGGACGTTAAATTCCGTTCGTCCTCTGCGACTGCTACTTTCCCGCGTGCATTCACAAGACCAGTAAGCTCCGTGAGGATATTGACCGGTGAGTTATCGCGGATGCTTTGGATCGAGTCGAATCTGAACCCGTCAAAATGAAATTCGTCCATCCAATAAACCACGTTCTGGCGGAAAAACATCCGGGCTCCTTTGTTACCTTCGCCATCGAAATTTATGCCCGGTCCCCATGGGGTATCCTGGTTAGGATTAAAATACCACGGACAAAACTTCTCGAAATAGTTACCGTCCGGACCAATGTGATTAAACACCACATCCAAAAATACCGACATTCCGTGCCGATGCGCTTCGTTGATGAAGTACTTTAAGTCGTCCGGGCGCCCATACGCATGCGTGGGAGCATAAAGGGCCACACCATCGTAACCCCAATTTCGTTCGCCCGAACAATCAGCCAATGGCATCATTTCAATGGCGTTAATTCCCAATTGTTTCAAATGGGAAAGCTTTTCTGCGGCAGCTCTGTAGGTGCCTTGATCCGTAAAAGTTCCCACATGCATCTCGTAAAAAATAATATCGCGCAAACGCGGTGCTTCCCAATCGTTGTCGGACCATTTGAAAACCGAATGGTCAATGACTTCTGAAGGACCGTGCACACCATAGGGTTGGAAATTTGAATAGATATCCGGATAAGCAGCATTCTCGGAGGGGAAAAAAACTTTGTACAATTGACCCGCACAGCCTTTCTCATCATTCCCGACAAAAAAACTTCCCTGCTTATCCAAAGCCAGACGCCGGATCATTTCGCCAGATTCCGAAAGCACATGAATTTCCAATGCGTCGTGGGTGGGCGCCCAGATAAAATAATGAACACCATTCTCCCCAAGACAAGCGCCTTGATATTTTTCGATTGTTTCAAGTTCCATAATCAACGAGGTTTCCGTTTTAAATACTAAAAATCCCAGCCGCGCATATCCCAAAAAGGGTGTCACCGTACACTTCATCGCCAAATACTTTATTGAATACAGGTCTAGTGGGCCCGATGAATAGAGCAAACGGCATACCGTCTTCGAGTTCGCTCCATGAGCGAGCATGAAGCAATATTTACTACATAGGAGCAGGTCAGACCCGGATCTGATGGGGGTGACTATAAATATTTGTTTGACCCCCACGCGAAAATCCAAAGAGTGTTATGCCGCTGTCCTGCGCCATTTCCACCGCAAGGCTCGTGGGCCCTGAAACACCTCCGATGATAGAAATCCCGCCGGCGAGCGCTTTCTGAGTAATTTCAAAAGACAGCCGCCCGCTAACAAATAACACATGACCCGGAAGCGGCCACCGACCTTTTAGCAAAGCCCAACCCATCACTTTATCCACCGCATTATGACGACCCACATCTTCTCGGGCGACAAGGAGGTTCCCTTGAAAGTCAAACAACCCGACCCCGTGTAACGACCCGGTCTTGTCGAACATCGGTTGAGCCGCCCTTAGTTTATCACTCAGCGAGAAAAGGACCGCTTTATCGATTTGTTCTCGGGATTCAACCGGCGGAAAATTCTGGTGGATCGCCTCAATCGTTGCCTTCCCGCACAGGCCGCAGCTGGAGCTCGCGTACAAGTTTCTCCTGTTCTTTTCTTCATCAAAAACGGCATCGGACGTCAGAAAGGCATTCATAATATTTTCAGACGCTCCTTCCTCGCCCCGCTGACAATATTCCATTTCAATGATTTGACCCGCCCTCTGAATGATCCCTTCGGTAGCTAAAAAACCAGCCACCAAGTCCTTGTCGTGACCGGGTGTTCTCATAATAACGGCGATGCTTTTCCCTCTAACTCGAATCTCCAGTGGTTCTTCTGTGGGCACCTCGTCAGGGGTTCCCTGTGAGAGACCGTTTTCAGATAAAACGAACTTGGTAAATTTACGTGTAGGAAGTTGCATGACGTCCTAGGTTAACTTCAGATAGGAAAGAAGCACCCCAATTTTGAGGATTGGGGTGGAAAGACATATGGGACATATGCGTCCCATAGGCCTCCTTCAGGGCCGAAGTTTTTAGCTTTCTTAAGAAGAAAACATCGTTATCTTTACCGCCACATCGTTCCATGAAGTATTCAGAATTAGCACTCATGTTTAAAGAGTTTCGTGAGAGTTTTCACACGACGGGTGCCTTTATACCTAGCAGCCGTTATTTGAGTCGTGAAATCCTCAAACCCTGGAGTCACCGTACAAAACCAGCATCGATTCTCGAAGTCGGACCGGGCACTGGGGCCATTACTAAAGAACTGATCCAATCATTAGGCAAAGGTGATGATGCCTGGATTGTAGAGCTTAACGAAGCTTTCTACTTGCACCTGAAGGAAAAATTTAAATCCGAGCCGAGCTGGAAAAAAGTCGCGCCTCTGGTTCATCTTATTCATGGGCCCGTCCAGGAATTAACCGAAGATGGTCGATTCGATTACCTGATCTGCGGTCTCCCTTTCAATAATTTTCCTGCCAGTCTTGTTCGCTCAATCTTGAGGAAGTTCGAGTTGTTAGTGAAGCCAGGTGGGACTGTTAGTTTTTTTGAGTACGCCGCCGTTCGTGAACTCAAATCCCCAATGTCACCAAAGGAGGAAAAACTCAGGCTGGCTTCAGTGGGGAAAAGCCTTAAACGTTTCAGCGCCAAACACAAAAACGATGCGGTACTGATTGCTCGCAACCTCCCTCCCGCTTGGGTGAACCATGTCACATTGCAATCTGAGCGCACCCGCGAAAAATCAAAAGCGGCTGCTTAACTGCGCTGACATTCCTCACCAACTAAATTCCATTCGATTCCCACGCAATCATGGCCCGTTTTCGAATGGGATCCCAGCGGTAGTTCCCCAAAACCCCTGTTTCGCGAATAACCCGATGACATGGAATCAGATACGCAATAGGGTTCTGCCCAACCGCCGTCCCCACCGCACGACACGCAGCGGGATTTTTAATTGATTGCGCAAGCGCTCCGTAACTAACGAGTTCCCCTTTGCGCACTTTAAGAAGAGCCTGCCAAACTTTGATCTGAAAGGGGGTTCCTCGCACATAAGCGCGCAGCCCTAATTGGTTAGGGACAGATGTAAAAATTTTACGCGCCCATTGGCTCGCCAGAGTATCATTCCGGGTCAAACTGGCTTTGGGCCAAGATGCCTGCAAATGACTCCAAGCATCGTTCTCTGTGCCCACCTCTAAAAACATGAGGTGACAAATTCCCCTTGGCCCCTCAGCGATTAAAAAAGAGCCGAAAGGACTTTCCGCAAACCCAGCTTTTATCGTCCAACCCAATCCGCCGGACTTAATTTCGCCGGGCGATGCACTTTCAAGGGTTACGCACAAATCATGAAGGCGTCCGGGACCTGAGAGCCCCGTTTCAAAGGCGGTTTCCAGTGCATTTTGTCCAGCGCGCAAACATTCCTTTGCGTGTGCAAGGGTCAAGCATTGCAGGAAATCCTTCGGAGTTATTCCTGCCCATTTCGAAAAAAGACGATGAAAATGAGAAGGACTGAGTTTCACTTGGGCCGCCAAAGTCTCCAAATCCGGCTGATCAATATGATCTCTATCCAAGTACCGTATGACCTGAGCGATGCGTTCGTAGTCATTCATTATGATTAGAATCTACCATCGCATCCAAGTCCTTCCCACCCGATTCTTGCTGGAAGTCGCCAAACCAGCGGGAAATGATCTTTGCCAAAGATATCCCGATCAACGGGCTGCTGTCTCTGGCAACTTTTCACGGATGCCTCGTTCCCAACGATAAGGAACGTTTTCCACGATAAAAGCGTTAGCGAGCACTCCCACCTTGTTCTTAAAAGGTGGAGAATTGAGAAAAAAATTATTGGTTACGGTGGCCTGCACAGGTTTTGGACGCCATTCTGATCGCACGCCTTCTATGCGCACAATGGAATGCGTCTCTGATTCGTAATCAAATGTAAACGGCATGGGTCCCGCAAACAACCGAGCTTGGTGCATGTTCTCAAATGGTGATTGAGGTGGCAATTGTTCGCAAGGACTCAAGTCCACATTGATGTTCATTTTTTCACCGGCACCCATTCGAGGACACTCAACCTCAATTTCCAAATGTTGATCCACACGTCTTTCTTTTATTTTGGCATATTCATAATTGTAATGAGTCAGCAAATTACCTGCAAAACACATCATCCTGCGATTCGCTAAGCTTTTAAGTATGCGCAAACCGCGCAATCTCCTTCCATTTCGTGTGCGGTGCCGAACAAAAACACGAAACCCGGCTAGAAAAAAATTGCGGCCAAAAAATGTTGGTAAAAAGGCGGGCCTTAAGCCCTTTGTCTGAACAAACGCTAACGCCACAAATCCATTATCACCTAACGTGTCCAACTCCAATCCGGAAGGAATAAGACTTTGCAAAAAAGCCCTTTCAAAAGCGTAGGTCAACACCAGGGAATATTCAAAGTGTGCGACGACAGGAAAGGGATGACGCTTTAACCAATAAGGGCCCATACAACAATCGATATTCTAATCTAAATACATTTCTAACTCACCCATTCGAACTTTTGCCCAAAAGTGATTTGAGTTTTTTCATCAAAGAAATACTCTGAGGCGGTTGGGGCGGAGAAGTATCACCCTCACAAGGCGGCAACGGTGTCCCGTCTAAAGGAGGTGTTTGTACCGTGACAAAAGTCCGCGTTGGCGGGGGAACCACATCCTTCAGAAGCTTCCATTCCGGTCCGAAGTTTGAGTTCCACACGAAGTCATCTGGGAAAATCTCGCCTCGATCCATCTTTTCACGAAAACAGGCATCCTCAATGGGCCCACCCTGCTCTCCTGCGTGAATGTAATACCAATGCATGGATTGCGATATTGAAGCTATATTTGTGTTTACGCCAGTCAGTTTTAATAAGTTTTCACGGCTGCTCATCCAGTAATGGACCACACCTAACCCCTTTAACAGCTTGTAATGTCTTTTGCCTCTCCTAAGCTGCGGCGATGCGCTTTTTTCTAGTTAATGCCTTTACTGAAAAAATATTTTCGGGGAACCCAGCTGCTGTTGTTCCATTGGAAAAGAATTTACCAGACTCGGTTTTGCTTAGCATTGCCGGTGAATTTAATTATTCCGAAACGGCATTTATCATGAAACGTTCAGATGACGCGTTTGATCTTCGCTGGTTTTCTCCACTGGCAGAGGTCGAACTCTGCGGGCATGCCACACTGGCTGCCGCTCACATGCTTCTCGAAATGAAAGTCGTGAACACCTCTCGAAAAATTGAATTTCATACGCGGAGCGGACTACTCACCGCGCGTACGACAGCGGCAGGTATCCAACTCGACTTTCCGTCTTCTCCCGTTCAACAGGTCAGCGCCTCGTTCGAACTCGCAAAAGCCTTAGGGCACATTCCACAATTTGTCGGGAAAACAAACTTTGATTATTTAATCCTCTTTGAGACCGAGAAAATAGTTCGCGAACTTGACCCCGACTTTTTCCTATTAAAAAAAGTGCCTACGCGGGGCGTAATCATAACCGCCAAATCGGACCCAGACACTGGCTATGATTTTGTTTCGCGCTTTTTTTGTCCGTCGCTTGGCATAAGTGAAGACCCCGTCACGGGTTCGGCTCATTGTGCGCTTGGCCCTTTTTGGATGAACAAACTCAACAAGCGCGATCTCATGGCCTATCAAGCTTCAAAAAGAGGGGGGTCGTTGAAAATTGGGTTTGTTGAAGACCGGGTTCTCTTGACTGGCAAAGCCGTTACCGTTGCGCGCGGTGAGTTTTCTGAACTGCAAGTTTTACAACCGGCTTAAAGGATTCAGGACTTAAAACCGAGCCTTGCCTTCATGAGCCTCTTAGGAATAGTCTATCCGCATGGTCGTTCTTCTTGGCGGGTCCGGATATGTGGGCAAAGCATTTCGAGCACTCTTTAAAACTAAAAAAGTGCCTTACCAATCATGGGCCCGATCCGAAGTGGATTATACCGATAAATCAATACTCGCCGCCGCACTTAAAAAACATAAGCCTGCGTTCCTCGTGAATTGCTCTGGGTACACAGGCAAACCGAACGTTGACGCATGTGAATTACACAAGGCAGAGTGTCTGTTTGGGAATGCAGTTTTTCCAGGATACGTTGCAGAAGTTTGTGCTGACTTAAATATTCCCTGGGGACATGTTTCATCGGGATGCATTTATTCAGGACGTAAGGCGGATGGAAGTGCGTTTACAGAGGAGGATGCTCCAAACTTTTCATTCAGGTCAAACTACTGCAGCTTCTACAGTGGCTCCAAGGCTTTAGGCGAAGAAACCTTAGCCGGAAAATCAAACATCTACATTTGGCGTTTGCGTATTCCTTTTAACGAAATCGATGGCCCACGAAATTACCTTACTAAAGTCATGAGTTACGCAAAGCTCCTGGAAGCAGAAAACTCACTCTCGCAATTGGACGAATTCGTCGCGGCTGCTTGGCAATGTCATGAAAAGGCCGTGCCCTTCGGAATTTACAACCTTACAAACCCCGGCTCAATGACCACCTCGGAAGTCGTCGAGCTTGTCGTTCAGTCAGGGGTAATTAAAAAAGATTTTCAATTTTTTAATTCGGAGGACGACTTCATGAAAACCGCAGCCAAAACCCCGCGCTCAAATTGTGTACTCGACACCACAAAAGCAAAAAGTGTGGGTATCATTATGTCGCCCGTACGCGAAGCAGTTCAAACGGCCCTCGCCAGATGGAAAAAAAACGTATGAAACTTCTTGTAACCGGCGGTGCTGGTTTTATCGGTTCAAATTATGTTCATCACGTCCTCAAAAACACACAGGACGATGTGGTGGTCCTTGATAAACTTACGTACGCAGGCAATAAGGAGAACCTTGGAGCTTTTAAGGGGAGTTTACGACTCTCGTTCGTTCAAGGTGACATTGGCGATGCCATTCTCGTTCCTCAAATCTTGAACGCGCACGGGATAGACGCCATTGTTAATTTCGCTGCGGAATCACATGTGGACCGTTCCATTACATCTCCTGGCGAGTTTATCCAAACGAATGTCGTTGGCACGTTCGAACTCCTTCAATCGGCGCGGGCTTATTACGATTCGCAGCCCCTCAAAAAGGAAACGTTCCGTTTTCTCCATGTTTCGACCGACGAAGTTTACGGATCCTTAGGGCCCAATGATGCCGCCTTTTCCGAATCCACTCCGTACAGTCCGAACAGCCCTTACTCCGCGTCAAAAGCGGCCAGTGACCATCTCGTGCGCGCCTACTTTCACACCTATCATCTGCCTGTCCTTACCACTAACTGCTCGAACAACTATGGCCCTTGGCAATTCCCAGAAAAATTAATCCCCCTCATGATCCTCAACGCCCTTGATGGAAAAAAATTACCGGTTTATGGAGATGGCCTAAACATCCGCGACTGGCTGTATGTTGAAGATCATTGCAAGGCGATTCACATGCTTCTCACCCAAGGCAAACCCGGAGAGACTTACAACGTGGGCGGGTTATGCGAGAAAACAAACCTAGAATTGGTTCACACTTTGTGCCACCTCCTCGATGAACTTGTTCCCAACTCCCCGTTTGTTCCGCATAAAAATTTGATTCACTTCGTCACAGACCGGCCCGGGCACGACCGACGGTACGCTATCGATTGCCGTAAGATCCAACTTGAGACCGGTTGGCAACCTTCTGAGACGCTTGAAACCGGATTACGCAAAACAATTCAATGGTATTTAGACAACCGCGAATGGCGTGAACATATTTCCTCAAACAAATACAACCGCGAGCGGCTCGGTTTAAATCAACCCAAAAAATAATATGAGCAGACGTGGAATCATTCTCGCCGGCGGATCGGGAACCCGACTTTACCCTTGTACGTATGTGGTGAGTAAACAGTTAATGCCTGTTTACGACAAACCCATGATCTATTATCCCCTCTCCATCCTTATGCTCGCTGGGATCCGGGACATCTTAATTATCACCACCCCTGAAGACACACACACATTTCAGCGGCTATTTAATGATGGTTCACGCTTGGGCTTGCGCATTCAGTACGCCGTCCAACCGAAGCCAGAAGGTCTCGCACAAGCGTTCATCATTGGGGAATCTTTTATTCAGAACGAACTCACCGCGTTGATCCTAGGTGACAACCTTTTTTATGGGCATAACCTTGCGAAATCCCTTCAGAAAGTTAGCGCCCAAACTCAAGGCGCCACAATCTTCGCCTATCATGTCTCGGATCCTGAACGATATGGTGTGGTTGAGTTTGACGCCTCCGGTAAAGCCATTTCCATCGATGAAAAACCGGCTCAACCCAAATCGAACTTCGCGGTGCCAGGCCTTTATTTTTACGATTCCAAGGTCGTCAACTACGCCAAATCGCTCAAACCCTCTGTGCGTGGCGAACTAGAAATTTCGGATCTCAACCAAGTCTACCTGAACAAAGGTACACTCAATGTCGAGATCATGGGACGAGGAACAGCGTGGCTGGATACCGGAACTCACGATTCGCTACTCGAAGCCTCCGCCTTTGTACAAGTGATCGAAAAGCGACAAGGTTTAAAAGTCTCTTGCATAGAAGAAATTGCTTACCGCCAAGGCTGGATTAACGAAGCGCAACTTGAATCGTGCATTAAAGGACTCGGGAAAACATCGTACGCCGATTATTTAAAAAAGCTTTTGATTCAAAGCTTTAAGGGAAGTGCGTTGGAATAACTTCCTATCTTTCTAATATTTCAACGCGACTTTCATGTACCGACCCGGATCTGATTTCATATCCGGCATACCAAAAGGGATAAAACGCGGGGTCCTCAGCCTTTTTATCCTGCATGAGCCTGTCGGAAAAATTCTTTTTAATATAAGGACTTGTTCCCGCAAACGCGACCATCTCAGTCCCGTGGCTAATTTCCCGACGTCGTGTTCTTAATAAGGATTTCGTTTGGCTTTATGGGCGCCCTGTCAGAGGTGAAAAAATCAATCTTGTACGGCTCGGTGATCAGCAGTTTTTGAGGCATAATATTTATTGTTAATCTTTAAGATGTTGGATATTAGCCCCTTTTTGAGCAATCGTATCGCGATAAAAATAAGCCGACTCTTTTGGAGTTCGTTTAAGCGTTTCAAAGTCCGTGTGCACAAGCCCAAAACGTTGTGAATACCCCTCAGCCCACTCAAAATTGTCCATAAAACTCCAGTGCATATATCCTTTGACCGGCACGCCCTCAGCCATTGCTCGCTTCATTGCTCCCAGATATTCCTGTATGTAACGAGTCCGATCAGTATCGTTGACCTTACCGTCTTCTCCGACGGTATCAGGAGACACAATGCCGTTCTCAGTGATGATTTGCGGCACATTCCCATATCGTGATTGAAGAAGCTTAAAACAATCGTAAAACCCACGCCCATAAAATGAAGCACTCGTCGATGTCTTCGGAAGCCATTCTGGAAAATGGTATTCCCATTTCCAGTAACTTTTTCCTCCATCGCATATTCCAAGGCCAAGAAATCTTGAGGACTATCCGAGTTTGGATAAAAGGCTGCCACGTTAAATGCCGTACCGACTTGTGCATTTTTAACTCGATCATGGATAATACGAGCTGCGACGCCGTGGCAAATATTCATGTGATGATTCACCTGCAACGCCGTATAGCGCCCCCAACAGCACCAGGACAATGCCAACCATGGCGATAACCAAGTTCCGAATGAACGTTTTGCTCGTTGAAAGGTACCCAGTACCGAACATGGTCCTTCAAGGCCTCAACCACCACTTCCGTGTATTCTGCAAACCATTCAATCGATTTCCTATTCAACCAGCCACCCGCGTTATGAAGTTCATACGGGAGGTCCCAATGATAAAGCGTGGCCATCGGCTCTACTCCATTGTTGCGTAGGGCATCAACCAGACGCTTATAATAATCGAGTCCCTTTTGGTTAACTTCCCCCTTGCCTTTAGGTAACACGCGGGGCCACGAAATAGAAAAACGATAAGCGTTAAGGTTCAACTGTTTCATCAACGCCGCGTCTTCTTTAAAGCGATGATACTGTTCGCAGGCAACGTCCGCGTTACTTCCGTCCTTGATCTTGCCCTTACGATGACCAAACACATCCCATATTGATGGCCCCTTTCCGTCTTGATCCCATGCGCCTTCGACTTGGTGCGATGCCGTGGCTGAACCCCAAAGAAAGTTGTCTGGAAACTTACTCATAAATTCTGATATTCCACTAAAATTTGAGTCAACGCAACTTTTACCCCTCATGAATACTCTGGCAATCGTTTTTTAATTGGGCGGTTGGAAGATCGCCAATCTAAAGATCCTCCTTGTGAACGTACTAAATAAAAGTGGCCCCAGGCAATAGCCCAGAGCCACTTCAATCTAATGCGTGGTAAAAGTTCCGCGCACTGGTTGGATAACTCGAGATGGAAACCATCGTCAGCCTTCCAACCCCGAAAAGTAAATTTGACCAGTACGATCCCCCCGAATCGCACCGGCCAAAAAGAACAATTACTAATTAGCTATTTCGATGCCAGCTTGCTCACATTTGTGCAAGTCTTTGATATGGTTGGTTTTCCATGGAGGCACCTCAATTACGTATCATCGATGGGGCTACGACTCGCTGTACTCCGCAATGGTACATGCCCAAAAATGCCATGACTGACGTATGGCGCCTGTATTTTGTGCTAAAAGGAGAAGGGGAATTTTTCATTAATGACAAATTGATCCCACTTAAGGAAGGGCACGTTTATTTGTTACCTGGCTGGCAACTTCATCGGCACCAGTGCGCGAGGTCCATGAGGGTCAGTTGGTTACATATTCAACCGCACTCCCTTTTTTCAGTGGTCCTCTTTCAACAACTTTCAAACACTTTTCAAGTTGGAGGTCGGTTTATACTTCTTTCAAAAATCTCAATGCTGACGCTGACGCAGCAACGGAATGGCGTCTGTACGCTCTCGTATTCGATGTCATTGCAATATCCTTGAGGAACATCCGGAATTAGCTCATCAAACGAATCCACAGATTGAAAAGTTAATGCCTGCTGTGCGCTTGATAGAAGATAATTATATTCAAAATCCCGCCTTAGCTGAAATTGCGCAAACGGTTCACATGCATCCGGTTTATTTTCATAGACAATTTGTAAAAGCATTTAAACACACCCCAGACAACTTTATGTTCGCGAAGAGAATGCACCGCGCTTCTCGGCTGCTCAAATCTACCAATCAAACGATTAAAAAAAATCTCGGATTTGTGTGGTTACGACACGCCTCATTACTTTTCTAGAGCCTTCAAAAAGTTCTTCCACCGACCGCCGGAAATGTTCAGGGACCAAACAGGTCCTTAACATCTGCGCTGGGCCTTTTTGGCTTGTCTTTAAACCTTCTCCATTGGTACAAAGGAAACGATTCGCGCCTAGCTGCATAGGCATTTACAAAAAAAATCTTGTTCGGATTATAGAAATCAGTTAGCCCCTCACTTTTGCTATGTTCAACGCAGGAAATATCAATCTAATGCTGCTAGGATGTTTAATCCTGCTTACCGTTTCCTGCCGTAAACCCGCGCCTGAGAAAGAAAAACCTCTTCCACCTCCAAATGTGCAGGCGACGAGTCCAGTCATTAAACCCCGGGATATTCCGAGGGACAATATCGCCAGTTGGGAATTCGCGATTTATTTAACCAACTCCCCTGCGGGAGACCCTCTCACGGTCGTCCATGAAACCTTGAGTTTCGCAGGCATTAAACACGCCGTTACGGAAGCCGAAGCTGATGGATCTGCCTCCGCTTACTTCGCTGTGTTGAATACGAATATCCAACAGAACTATGCCCCACCCACAATAGAGAGTCTTAAATACTCCGGGGTTGGACTAACGGAGGAGGACGCGACAGCTTTACAGCAATCAACTCAAGCCATCGTGATCACGTTTGTTGCGCCCCAGGCCGAAGTCATGACAGCGGCTAAAGCGAGTTGCGCGGCACTTGCGCAATTGACTGAAAAAGTGGGCGGATTTTTGTGGGACGAAGAAACTCGTCAGGTTTTTTCATTACAGGAATGGAAAACTCGGCGCATTGACGACTGGGTCGAGAAAACCCCTGATATAAGGAAACACATCACTATTCACTCTTACCGCGAGGATGACTCTTATGTGCGCGCGGTCACTCTTGGAATGGGCAAATTTGGGTTGCCCGATGTTTCCATAGATAAATTCGCCAGTTCCCATAACAATAATGTCGGTACGTTGATTAATGCCTTTTGTCAGGTTTGGGTAGAAGGAGAAGGTCCTATAAAGGAAGGGCCGTTTGATTTTGATTCTTCTAAGATTTTCAATAAGAGCCTGAAGGAATATGTGCTTGATCAATCATACTCCAACGCCACAGGAATCGCCAAAACTGATGTCCGTTTTAATGCGGTACACGAAGGTGACGCACCAAACCGTTTAGTTTCACTCACAACGAGCAGATACGAGGGCCCGGACGATTTCGCGAAGTTTAATAGTATGATTCGCGATTTGATTGGAAACGAAGACCAGGTCCTCATGTTAAAGCATAACCAAGCCATCACCGATGCAAGTCTGCGGGCCAAACAGCAAATTCCTCTCTTGCGATCTGTTTTGGAGAAGGGTTATGAGGTGAATGAAAAAATTCATCTGAAATTTCCTTTTCCAAGGGATGACGAGAGAGGTTCCGAATACATGTGGGTCGAAGTCACTTCATGGGACTCGGCTGGGAAAATCAAAGGAATCCTCCTCAACGAACCGCACTTCATTAAATCCTTAAAAGAGGGCCAAGAGGTTTCATTAAATGAATCTGACATGTTTGATTTCACCCATTATAAGTCTGACGGAAGCCAGACAGGTGATGAGACGAGTAAACTCATCCAACAATCCTCGGAATAATTCACCTGAGTGACGCCCGATATTCACTAGGAGTTTGCCCTGTGATTTTTCGAAACTGCCGGGCGAAATAGTTACTGTCCGAAAATCCACATTCATGGGCAATGGAAATTATTTTATCGTCTTTTTGACGTATGATCTCGCACGCCAACCGGACTCTTTTGCGGAGGATATAATCCATGGGCGGGACGTCGTAAATATCCTTGAAAATGCGTTGAAATTGGCTGACAGACAAATTCGCTTTATGTGCGAGAGTTTCCAGCTTAATGGGTTCTCTGAACTGGTTCTCAAGATAGGCGACCGCCTCTGCAATACGCCCAATGCGGTCGCTCCTGTTTTCAGATAATTTCTTTTGGGAGTACAACCGGGAAAGCGAGATGACCAGTTCCAGAAATAGGACTCGGATCATCGGTTCGCGCCCATCGCGTTCACACAGGAACTCCTGTTCGATCCGGCGCATTTGTTCTTCGGTTTGACTCAACTCGTTCGCGCTTAATTGCAGGTGACTACGATATTCCCTTTTGCCATGGAAATGAGGTTCCAACTTAAACAAGGCGTGGTACCCGGGCATTTTTAATAGGTCACGGGCCTCTTTCAAAAAGAATTGAGGACTGTACATCAGGTTAAACACCTTTAGCGAACGCGGGTCGAGAAAGGCGTGCGCCGCCTGTCCATTGAACACAAAAAGGTCGCCCGTTTTTATCCTGTGCGATTTACCATTAACGACATGTCGCGATAAACCTCCTGTTATCAGAGCAATTTCAGAGAATTCATGAGTGTGATACGCGAAGTCCGCTTTATCTAAAAGTGTGGCTCCTGTGTAAAATGGAAAGTCCTGTGTGACTCCAAGCTCTTTAAAATCAAACCTTCGGATCATGCGCAGATTGTGCTAACGAATGACTTTATCGTGAAGGAATTTGTTCGGAGAAACAAGTACATTCATGAAAACCCTTAACTCTTTTCACTTATGCTCATATCACCAGAACAACTGACTCAATTCCATGAAGAAGGTTATTTTATCCTCGAAGGCGTCATGAACCGAGACCAACTTCAAGGGTTACGCGACGAAACCGACCGTTATATTTCCATTATTCACGACGAAATGGATAAGTCTGGAACTGATGTGATCGGGTTAAACCACCGAGGAAGCCGTTATTTCGTTTATAATAGACACCAAGACAGTCCTATTCTCACCGATTTTCTGTACAGCGACCTCATGTACGAGGTCTGCAAAACTACACTAGGTGACAATGCTTATCTTTTTCATGAGCAGTACGTGATTAAAGCCGCCGAAAAAGGAATGAAGTTCGCCTGGCATCAGGACTCCGGGTATGTCGGCCATGAGCACAAGGCTTACCTCACTTGTTGGTGTCCCCTTGATGACGTCTCGGAAGAAAACGGAACCATCTACGTTTTACCTTACAGCCGAGCTGGCACCCGCGAAATAGTAAAACACCTGCAGGAAGCAGGGACAAACGACTTGATTGGTTATACAGGGAACGACCCCGGGATCCCCGTTATTTGTCCTGCGGGTAGCGTGGTCGCTTTTTCAAGTAAACTTTTCCATCGTTCCGGCTTCAATCGCACTAGTAAGATGCGCCGAGTTTACCTCCCCCAATATTCTCCTGAGGTGATCATGAACGCAGAAGGCACTAAACCATGGGCGTTCGCAGAACCGTTTATCCAAAAGGGAAACCGCGTCAAACACCCTAAACAGGTTCCCGTTTAAGCTATCCATCTTGCACGAGTGGCTTGAGTCGAATTTCGGTAAAGCCCAGTAAACTAGTCCTGTACCATACGCGATCGCAATAGATGATCGGTGAGCACGAGGACCGCCATGGCTTCGACCATCGGGACAGCCCGGGGAAGCACGCAGGGATCGTGGCGACCACGTGCGGCAAGGATCGAATCCTTATGTTTCACGGTTACGGTTTTCTGAGGGATGAGCACAGTCGCAGTGGGTTTAAATGCCACCCTGAAAATGATATTTTCCCCATTTGAAATCCCACCTTGAACACCACCGGAACGGTTTGTTTTAGTTCGGACGCGTCCGGATTTCATGTGGAAAAGATCGTTATGTTCTAGACCCGTATATTGGACAGACGAGAACCCTGATCCAATTTCAAAGCCCTTGGACGCCGGCAAGCTCATCATGGCCTTTGCTAAATCCGCCTCAAGCCGATCAAAAACAGGTTCACCCAAACCCACTGGACAATTGCGAATGACGCACTCAATAATCCCGCCGACGGAATTGCCTTCTTTTCGAATATCCTCAATAAGTTTAATCATCTTCTCTGCAATCGGTGCATCTGGACACCTCACAATGTTGCTCTCGACTTTTTTTAGAGAGACGCGTTGGGGATCGACCACGGCTATTATATCTTTCACCTGTTTAACATAAGCAACCACTTCTAAGCCGGGCGCAAACTTGGTTAACACTTTTTTGCCAACAGCGGCACCAGCCACACGACCAATGGTTTCCCGAGCGCTACTTCTCCCCCCGCCATGATGGTTGCGGATACCGTATTTCGCTTGATACGTGTAATCCGCATGAGAAGGACGGAAATGAGTGGCCATTTCTGTATACGCTTCCGGACGGGCGTCCGTGTTGTCGACCATGATTGAAATCGGGGTGCCAAGTGTTTTACCTTCAAAGACACCGGAAAGGATCCTGCACATATCTAGTTCTTTGCGGGGCGTCACGATTTTACTTTGGCCGGGCCGTCGACGGTTTAGGTCCTTTTGGATATCTTCTTCGGAGAGAATTAGGCGCGAAGGACAACCGTCCACAACAACTCCCACGCCGCCACCGTGCGATTCTCCCCAAGTGGTAATACGGAATGCTTCCCCGAAAGTATTTGCAGGCATAGGTTTTACCTACGTTCCTTTTCCGCGATTTACAAGACTTTATCGTTCTGCGATTGTACCTAAGTGACACATCGGAACATCGCATTAGTCGGTTTTATGGGCTCGGGCAAATCCGTCGTGGGTCACACCCTTGCTCAGCGCCTCGCTTGGAAATTTGTGGATATCGACGCTGAAATTGTCCACGAACAAAAAAAGAGTATCCCGGCCCTTTTTAAAGAACAGGGCGAAGAACCCTTTCGCGATATCGAAGAGAAAGTGATCGAACGCGTTTGTTTGGGATCAAATCAGGTGATCTCGACTGGCGGCGGAGCTTTGATCCGGCAATCAAACATTGATTGTTTAAGGAAAAATTCTTGGCTTGTTTGTCTGTGGGTGAGCGCG
>JAWXCD010000017.1:0-37727 GCA_034440535.1 Verrucomicrobiota bacterium
AGTCCCGCGTCAACCCGCGGCACCTACAAATAAAAAAACCACCCCTTGGGTGGTCACTTTTAATTGTCGTCAGTGGGCAAATCTAATTGTCGCGAGCCATGGGCGCGCGTTATCACGATTTTTGGAGATCGGGACAAGTCTTGGGCTACAATCTCGGTACCTCCAGCGAGTTCGACCTAAACCGTATCCTGGGATATCCTGAGGGACGGACAAACCATACGCTTTAGAAAATGGCTTTTAAAGAACAAATAGTTTGTCCGTCCCCTTTGACTCGTCCCCTTTGACTCGTCCCCTTTGACTCGTCCCCTTTGACTCGTCCCCTTTGACTCGTCCCCTTTGACTCGTCCCCTTTGACTCTTGAGCTCGCCGATAAAGGGGGAACGCTGTGCGTTGGAAGTCCGTTATCCTTTTTCCGCCGAGGGCGAAGCGCCCTTTTGGATTCTTTTTCAGCCTTCGCTTTCGTTTCTCAATGGATTCGAGGAGCATCCCGCAGAGCTTCCCAGGCGGGGCTGATTCAATGTCGTCTTGTCGCCGATCTGGGCGCGCTTGGAGAGCATGGTTGGTCGATTGAAGTGGAGATTTTGGAAGCGGTGGGGGTGAAGGAGTGGAAAAAACGTTTTGCTTCAAGTGCGAGGGGGAAGTTCCGGAGCTCTACGACACGGGTCTAGACACGGCCAGTCATGAAGATTTCTTTTATCGTTCCTGGAATGGGGAAGGAGATCTGGGCGGCTGGACCTTTTGCCGCCGTCTCAAGGATGGCTGGCATGTGCTCCTTTGCGGCGAATGGAGCTGCCACAGCGATTTTGCGTATGCCGGCCTGCGCAAGCTTTCTGAGTCTGAGTGTGCTGCGGTGGGTGTTCCTGCTTAGAAGATTGAGAGAAACTTCGCGGTGATCTCTAAACCTTTTGTTGTAAAAAAATCGGCAGAGAGCAAGCTCTTTATCATGAAATCCATTCGCGATCTGTTTTTTGTACTTATGAGTTTGCTGTTCTGGCCTTCAGCAGTACAAGCAGCAATCAATCCGGATGAATTCACCAAGAGCCAGCCGGAGAAAATCGTCATTAAGGTGTTGGAATCGAAGGCTGTCGACAAAGGAGCCGAACTCACGACCGTCACCTTGAAGGCCAAAGTGCTTGAAGTCATTCAGACTGCCAGTGGTCTTAAGCCCGATGATGTGATCGTTGTCAAGTACGTGCAGGATCACAAACGGGTTAAGCAAGAAGCTAAGGAACTGGAAAAAAAGGCGAAGACTGGATGGGTGGGCCCCCAAATTATGACTTATCCGGAAGTACTCAAGGTCGAAGAAGTTCGACTCGCTTATCTAAAGAAAATCACCAATTCCGACGCGGCAAAAGATTTCAAAGATTACGCCCCTACCTCGTCTCAATACTCCTTTAAGCAGAAGGAATGACAGAAGCGCTCGCTGCACGACATCTATCTCATTCGTTGTTCGAACGCCACTCTGGCTGGCACGATGTATCGAGCGCTGTGGCAAAAAAGACTTCTCGGTCGCTGTCGATGCAAGCTTCTGGTTTCGTTAACCTTTTTGACAATCCACGAAGTTATTTATTCCTCTGTTCGCGCACCTCGATTGGCAACTTTGATTTGGGCACAATGGCGATGACCCATGGATACGTGATGGCTTGCGTGGTAAAAGTTTCCGGTGTGGGATTCCCATCGGTGTATTCAATGATCAGTTTGTCCTCGATAACTTTCGCACTAATTATTTCGGGCATGAACCCACCCGTGGGTCGTTTCCCGAAAGCAATGAAAACCGCCATCTCATTTTCTTCATTGAGCTCCTTCGGGGGTGAACCGTTCATCCTACTCCAGAAACGAGTCCATGCTTCTTGGGTCTTAATAAATTGTGTCGCAAACTCCCTTCCGCCCTCATACTGGCCGGACCATTGAACCAGAGCTTGCTCGCTTTCGGAACGGGCCGCTGCAACTGGGGCTGATGGGGTTGCAGGCGATGGAACGGGAGCTGGATGGGGTTTGATCGTGGTTTCCAAGGTGGGAGGAGAAAGTTGGGCCTGAACGGAAACGGTTGTAAGAACGATCGTGGCGATGAGAGCTAGAATTTTCATAAAGGGTGTGTTTGCGTTCTAATTGTTACTTACCTTAAAGGAGGCCCACAATCCAAGCGCGTCATCTCACACCGCCAAGGGATGCCGCTGATCTACGACCGCGTGATGCGTATCAATTTCGACTTCGGTGGAGCGGCCAAGGAAGTCCATGAGGACTTTGATTCTATTTTTGGCGGACATAACTTGGGTGATGACCGCTCGCAACCCATTCATTGCCCCACCGCTGAGCTTAACGGTGTCACCCACTTTAAACTCGGGTTCTATCGTGCCCACTTCGGAATCGCCTACATACTTGCGAAGGTCATCAATAGTTTCTGAATCAACAGATGCGTACCTCAGTCCGAAATGGACGATCCCTATCACCCCGTGCGCATGCCTTACACGCGGCAACATAGAGTCAGGCTCAAATCGCGCAAATAAATATCCTGGAAACATGGCTTCGGTCATCCAGACCGCCTGACCGCGAGAGGCTTTTTTGAATCTGATCCTTGGACAAAAAACGTCGACTCCTCCCATTGACCGAAGGTACACCGCCGCAACGTTTTCGTGACGGGTTTGAGAACGCAGACAGTACCAGGGGTAGATTTCATTTGTTGATTCCATGGATTACGCTCCTAACATTTTTATAAGCAGGGGCAGGACCTTTTGACCCTGCACTTGCCATCGTTTGAGTTTAGCCACTCGTGCCGATAAAAACTTGGTTTTTTCGGACGAAGGCTGTGTCGAAATAATTTTGTCAATGCGATCAAGTCGTGAAGAGCCACCCGAGAGATGTGGCTGGACTTGTTCTTTTAGAAACCCGGAAACAAGTTTACGTAATTCTAATTCAGCAACATAATGGTCACGACGGTCGCCCGCCACGTAAATGGTCCGGATAGCGCCAAACGCGCGCAAGAGTTTTAACCCTTGGCTTGTAGATCCCTTACTCATTTTCAAACGCCCCATGAGATCGTCCATGGCCATCGGCTCTGGGGTCACAAAGATGAGTCCATACAATTCTCCAACTGATTTGGGAAGCCCCAAAACGGAAACCATTCGAACGAATACCTCGATAGCTTCAATATCTAATGGGGAAAGAGGTGCGGCCTGTTTGTCTTCCCTCGAGATGGCTTGAACGAGCATGATAAACAGAGGATACACCCGGAGTTCGAATTGTTCAAGTTTTTTTGAACAAAAAATAATGGCATGTATCCGGCCTGGCATTTGCTAATCTATAATGAATGCATCGTTTCTTCCGGCGGGCTCAACTATTTTGTTTAGGTATTATTGCTTTCGTGGCCCTTAATTGCGCGGCTTACTTTGCGGCGCCTGTCCTTATCCCAATCGTACTCGCATTGCTTGCGAGTTTTGTTTTGCGGCCTTTGCATAAAAAAGTTTCTAGTTTGGGTCTCGGAGATGGATGGGCTTCACTTGTGGTCATCCTCCTTATCTCAGGAGCTTTGGCTTGGGGATTTTACGGTTTAGTTCAGCCTGCCCGAAATTGGATTTCAAAAATGCCGGACAATATCAAATTGGTGGAAAAGAAAGTCAGGGGTTATTTGCGGCCTATGAAGGAAATCCAAATGGCCGCGCAACAAGTCGAAAATATTACAAACCCTGAATCACTTGATGGGCGCGCGCCAGTTAAAGAAAGTTCTGTCGCCTCTTCGGTCGTTCTGGCCACGGGCAGTTTGGTAAAAACTGCTGCTGTCGCCCTCCTTCTGGTCCTCTTTTTTCTGGCCTTCGGCAGTGAATTATTTCACTCGTTAACGCGCCAATGGGAAGGAGCCCGTAAACTGGGCTCCATCGGTGATTCCATTTCGCAATACATGGCCACGATAACTGTTATCAATTTTACCTTGGGCGCCGCTCAGGCTCTTGCCTTGTGGGCCATGGGCATGCCAAACCCCTTGCTTTGGGGTCTCATGGCTGCACTCCTCACTTACATTCCCTACGTGGGCGCTATGGTCGGAACTTTGATCGTTGCAGGTGTATCCCTCATAAGCTTTGATTCACCAAACCACGCGCTTCTTGTTCCAGCGGTGTACGCCATTTTGGTTTCCTTAGAGGGCGGGCTCATCACCCCCATTATTCTTGGCAAACGATTCAAAATTAATCCGCTGGTTATTTCTATTTTCCTCTTATGGCTTGGTTGGCTATGGGGCATCATCGGAGCCTTGGTCGCGGTTCCCATTTTAGTTATGTTTAAAGTCGTGTGTGAACAATTCGAATTCCTGCAACCGCTCGGAGCGATTATTTGCCATGAAGATTCCTGCACAGTTGCCGCAGCACCTCCTCAAGAAAAAAGTGACCTCAGAACTACACAATAATATTCAAACCTTCGCCCCTCTTTAATCAGCGCTTCTTTGAGCCAAGGGGCTACGCGACCTTCGGCGGTGAGTGGAGGTAAGAACATTTTGTAAAATTTGCGGTCGGCGTGATATACGTACGCCGTAAATTTAGGAAGATCGGTAAACTCGTGAGGCTCCACTTTATATTGGGTCTCTTGACTGTACGAAATCGATGACCCGCCTCCCTTTGTTTTATTGACGGACCTCGACTTTTTTGTCGTTTTCTTTTTATCAAATAAAAGGGCCGTTCCCTCAGCACATTCGTGGTCCGCCGCATTAAAAACAATCCGATTACGCAGATTTAATATGGTGACTTGCCCTTTTTCCTTTCCTCCCAACGGAGGGTAAAGGGATACTTTGGACTGACACGCCATCACGGTTGTCGCGGAGGCTTGGCGAATCAAATCAACGTTCCCATCAGACTCAGAAATAAATCGCTGAGCTTCATCCTGCCAACAAATGAGCAGGTTATGTTTTTGTTGTGAAAACCGATCAAATCTTCTGAGGACATGCTGATAAAACAGCATTTTAAGCAAGGTACACACGTAGCGTCGTTCGAGTTGATATTTCTGAGGCAACGCGACACAAATGATTAAGCCCAGGTCCAGCTCATCGAGTGAGAACGTGCTGTCCGCACAAAAAACGGAAGCAATGTCATCTTGGGTAAAGGCTTGGAGGTAGTTGGCAATAGTCGATTGAACGCCGCCCAGTTGATCCTTAGGCTGGGCCCAATATTTATCATCAAAATGCCGCAACACTTTCCGAAGGCGCTCAGTTTTTAATAGAATGTTTTCCATCACCACAACCCCGGCTACATTCCCAGAAAACTCGGTGTCTTGGTTTAAACCCAAGCGTTCGAGTTCCTCCTCATAATAGCGACGCGATGTTAGCCATTGATAACACCGGGAAAGGGATGGTTGGACATGGTGGCGCACTTCTATCTGTCCCTTTTTTTGCGCTTCGCAGAGGGCGCGATCTAGTTCAATGGCCATCGCGATATTGTGCGATGCTTGCGTCCGGAAGAATGGATTGTTATCCCCTCCTCCTTCTAAAGACTGGGCGGTGCGACAAATACAATCCGCGTATGTGGTCGAAGGAATTTTATCGTCGGAAAGTAGATTAAAGCGAACGGAAGGAGTCCAATCATCCCCCACTCCTTCGGGTTTTATTTTCAATAACATGAGCGAATGCTCGCGTTGATAATGCGCGGCCATCTTTTGTAGGACTTCCCAGTACATCCCTTTTTCATCAACGCACAGCCCTCCCCAAGGCATGTGGCTGTACCGGTAAGGGATCAACTTCTGTAATTGGTGTCGTCTCTTCTGGCTTTCACAAATAATTTTGGTTCCGGCTGTCATCCGATCCTGCGCCATTTCTTCAATGCGTTCTGACAGCGCTTTCATTTGATAGGTGGCGGGTTTTTTCTGACACGCGGATTCTGATTTTAATTGGTCACTTGCGAGTGCTTTTAAAATCCCAGTCAACCGCTCCTGCTCGGCCTCCAATGCCATTGATTCGGATTGAACCGTGTGAACCTCTTTTTTGCTTTCTTCAATAATGGCCTTCCATTGAAAATTTAAGGAATCACTCGCCCAAGTCTCTTTTTCTTGGCCGTTTTCATTTTGGAAAACCTGGTGCATCAGGATATTGATTCCCGACTCCGTCTTGCCTGAGCCTGTTGAACCTGTAATGAGCCAGCCCCGGCAAAAGCTGTTCCGATCCCAGGTCAGCTTCATCCTTTTGAAATAGCGATACCCCACCAAACTCACCGTTGTATTGAGCTTTTTCCCATTTACGCTCAATACCCCCAGCGCACCACACACGCCCCCCATCCACCTGCACCAAGGGTAAAAAACATAACCTCGTCGGCTGAAAAAACTTTCAACCCCCGCTAGCCAGCCCTGTGCATAAATAAGTTCAAATAAAAGACATCCTATTGCGAAAGCAATTATTGCCTCCCATGCGCGTTTCATAAATTTTTAGTTAACATATTGACAATTCAATGACTATCTGCACTCTCTGCGTTCTGTTTTGATAAATCAATATTTTTAACTATCTTTTTATATGAACCTTGCTCAGCAGTATAAATCCTTACAACAAACATCCCAACTCATCCAAAACGAATTGGAGTCCTTAATTGGGCAATTCGTTAATGGCTCGAAAGAACTCGAACAGTGGGTTGCTGGGCTTGCCACTCAGGGCATGGATTCGAAAGAACTGTGGAATCAAATGTCGCGCGATTTGAATCAATTGTTCAAAAACGCAACTGGCACTTCCTCTCCACTCACGCAAGCTCAGGAACAACCCAGCCTACAAAACCTTGGTTCTGCTTTTGGCAGGCCACCTCAGTTCAGTCAGCTTCCAGATTCCCTCCAGGCTCTGTTAAAAATGCTCGAAAAAATGACAGAGAAAATGGGGGAAAATCATGTGGCACTCGACGAAACGCGGCACGCCAAAAGCCAAGTCGCGATGAGGTTTTCATTTGCGTATCATGTCGAAATCCATTCGGCGGGGTGGATGGTCAATCCCTGACTGTTAAAAATCAGATGGAATTTTTTCTCACTTCTTCCGAGGCCCACCAACAAGCTTTAAAGCAATGGCCCGATAAAGCCGACCGCATAGAAACGAAAGCGCAAGATTTGTCGCAGCATCAATCAACGGCACCTGAAGTTTTTATGGTGGTGAATCGGGACACCAAGGAATTTTTGAAGAATCAGGACGGCACCCCGACTTTATACTCAAAGCAAGAAGCTCTGGACGCTGCTTCGAATCTTCTCGAGCAGTCTGGAAATTCACAAGACTGGGTGTCCATGCCTTTCAAAGACGTGGTCCAGGACTTGAAAATATCTTCGGAGACTCCAACTCAGGCGACTGCCATTCAAAAGCCCGAACTTTCGGAATCAATTAAACATTAAGCGCTTCGAATCAAACCATGAAAGACGCGGTTTCATCGAAACTGTTAAACGGATCGGGGCCATCGAAAAAGGAGGCTCCTCGCTCCCCCTTTACTCCTGTCCTCCGTTTAGCTACAGAACACGAGCAGAAAAAATGGTATTTTATTTTAATGATTGGCAGTTTCATTTTCTGCATTCTGTCAATGCTTGGAGCCATAAGTCTGTTAACAGAGAAAAAGTTCGTTTTTGTGGTGGATGGTTCGAATAGCATTGCTGCAGGCCCATTGGAATCGATCTCCGAACTTCAATCACCGGTCTACAGAAACACGGCCCTACTTGCAGCTACTGCGGCATGGCAGAGGTCGCCTGTGGGGTTTGATCTTCCCGAGCTCGTACGAGATGTGTACGCGGCAGACGCTCTTCAAACGTTGAACGCGGATATGGAATCAAAACTCGACAGGTACAAAGTCCGCAATATTCATCAAAAGCCGGAGGTCAGTAACATCGAAGTGTTGTCGGACAAGAAAGGGTATCGCCTGGTTAAGGTCACCGGAAATTTGATTCAGGCGGGTTCTTATGAGGGCGTGGCCATCTCGGACTCTATTCCGTTCAAGATGCTCCTGATGATTGGCTCTAACCCAAACCTGACCCGACGTGGACAATACCCGTTTATTGTGACGGATCTACGGTTGAAAGAAGGCGAAAAATGAGGAGGTCCTACTTCCGGTTTCTTTTTCCGTCTTTTTTGGGGTGTTTGATTTCGTTGCACGCTGACGATCAAATTATGCGAGTCCCTCTGGACGAAAATACAGTCGTGGTTGTGCCCACTGCTAAAAACCGCACGACAACGATCAGTTTTTACCGGCCCATTGATGTGATCGATGGCGCGGGGTTCACAGTTGATCCTGCTCAGGTTAAAGGCGACTTTCTTCTCAGTTTTTCTCCGGGGAACAAAGTTTTTTCGGTCACTCCGTTGGTTGATGGCGCGAATCGCAACATTAATGTGGTGGTAGATGGTCGCGTTCTTCCGTTCGAAATGGTTCCTGTTTCCCATGGTAAACGCCCACTCATGTCTGTGATCGTGGATTCGATCGATTCTTCCTTAAGTACAATCGTGAAGAGCAGCCAACCGCCCCCTGGTAAACTTAAGTCCGCTGGCGCCGCGCAGCTCATTGGTCTACTGGACCGTCTTAAATTAATTTCCGTTGTTTCAAATCAGGAGGATATGAACTCCTTGGTGCGCAAGATGCCAGAAACGACCGCAGCTATTGTCAATAATGATCCGGTGGATTACGGCTCGCACTTGGTCAGCCTGCGAAAAGTCATGCGTGATAGCCGGTTAGACGCATTGGCTTTTGAATTTGAAATTGAAAACGTTTCGGAGATCGAGCTCTTGCTTGATGTCGAATCCCTCGGTGTTCGGGCGGGCAACAACATCTATGCGCAGGTAATCGTTGATGTCCACCCGGTCCTAGCGGCGGGACAGAGAACTTTGGGGTGGTGTGCGATTGTGGGTACGCCGAATGGGTCACCCAACCACTTGAGTGTGGCGAACGATTTCACGATTGTTCTGGGACTCCTTAATAATAGTGCTCCACTTCCGCTTCCCACTGAGGATGTGAATGAGAAGGATTTGGAACCCTTAACGCATACTTCGGATCCGAAACCTACTCACCATGAGGGTAGCGGTATTGCCCTGACTCAATCTGTGGAAAAGCCTTTTACAAGGCACGGGAGTAAAGAGGGGAAAAGATGATGGACGCTAGGCTCGTCGTCAATTTTTTCAAAACTCGCTTGGGCGTCATGATTCTGTGTGCAACAGGCCTCGCTTTACTTCTTCTTTTTATTAACGATCGCCGCGCATCGAAAACAAAAGCGCCACCTGCGACTTCCATAACAAATCCAGTCAACGAACCGGAATCGACGAAGTACGAACGGGAAGTGACGGAGTTGCCTATAAATCCTCCTACAAAGGTAGAAAATTATATTTACACCAGCGACACTTCACGTCGTCCGGTTTACGAAAAGGTATCCATTTACACTAAACCAACAGCTGCGCCGGAACCTCCAGTAGCACAACCTGACTTAAAAAAGTTTTCTTCGCAGACGGCTCCATTTGGAAGATTGATAAAATGCGAACTGCTTACAACCCTGGAAAGTAACAAAATTCAAACTCCGGTCATTGGCATTGTCATGGAGGATGTCTGGTGGAATGGCAACCTCATCGTCCCTGCCGGGAGCGAAGTGCATGGCCGGGCTGTGGTCGATAGAACGCGGGACCGGATCGGTTCAGCCAATCAATGGACGGTCGTTTTCCCAGCCTTCGAAGGTAATAACCAGGTCAACGGCGCAGAGCTCGTGATTAAAGGTTTAGCTTTGGACCGTGATGAAGATATGGTTGTTCAGCAACCGGGAGATTCCCCTTCGACGTGGGGTTTACTCGACGGGTCATGGGGCCTGCGGGGCGACGTTATTCGAGAAGATAAATATGCGGCTCTTAAAGTGATTGGTGCGGGTTTTCTTGCAGAGGCTTCGCGCACCCTGATCTCGCGCACAGTCACGGGAACAGGCGGATTTATTGGGGGCGCCGTGGTTCAAAATGATTCTACTCTCAGCAACGCTGCTATGGCGGGGGCGAACCAAGCACTTGAACATTATATCGAGCAGATGCAAAGGGAGATTCAGGAGTACGGGTCGTATATCAGGGTGCGCGCGGGAAAACCTTTTTATCTTTATGTCATGCAAACAATGGATGTCTCCAACGCGCGGATTGGTGACTCTCTTATCGGCGATCAAATTCAATCGCATCAAAGTCGGCAATCCTTCGAACAAGAGATAAGACGCAATGAATCCACACGGCCCTTGGTCATTTCTGGGCCATCAACGAAGACCGATGGGAGCGATCCTGCGGTAAGGTCATCCTACAATGGACCCCTTTTAAACCAAAAAAATAACGTCCAACTTCAATCCGGAGATCTTCGATGAAATCTATTTCACTTCTATTAATTCCCTGTATTTTTATCCTAACAGCAGGATGCACCCAAACCCGCGTTGCCTACGTCCAGCGGCCCGATGTAGAAGGGGTTCCGATTCCCAATGAAGCCAATGTAAAATTTCCTTCTAAAGTCAAAGCGTATGCGGTCAATCGGTACATTGATCCGGCGAATCCATCGCTTTTGCATGAGCGCCATGTGGTGTACAGGGTGGAAGAGGAATCTCGTTGGCGCCTAAAAACGTCCACGGATCGGCAGATTATAATAGGGAACACGCTGACACCCACTCGTCAGGAATACGCACCTGCCCGTATTGAACAAGAGCTGGGGAGCGAGCTGCAAGCCCAACGGCAAATGACTCGCAAGCTTTCCGAACACACAGGAAAAATTATCACCGGTATTCAGAACGTCACGGTTTCCACAGATAAAAACCGGGAGCTGGTCGAAAAACTGGCGGAGCGGGTGCAAGTTCTTGAAGCGACTTCAAAATCAATTCCTGTTTCAGCTCCAGTGGTAAAACATTCCCAAACGAAAAAGGGCGAAAGCAAAATTTCTGATGATTATAATTAATTTGTGGAACGGGACATGTTGATGAAAAGTAAGGTTCCAAATTGTTATTTTTTTTGCGCAACTTTTTACATGTAACTCGCTCTATCTCTATGACTTGCATTTGAAATATTTTTTACTCCTTCATTTGATTCTAATATTATATGTTTAAGAGCTTTCTTAAACTACGAGGGATTAGGCGTTTATGCCTGTTGACAACCTCAAGCAAAGTGGTTAGTTAATGGCAAAGTGCTATGAGTAGACCCTCTGACTCAAACTCTGATCCTGATGGATTCGTCAAGAATTCAGCCTTGTATCGTGAATTTCTCGCTGAACGCGAGGAAATCCTAAAACATAAGTGGATCGAGAGCGAAAAAGCCGGCAAGGACGTCGGCTTCGAGAAGGCTTTGCTCGATTGGATTGTGAAACATCGTGCGGCTTGGCGCCGAAATCGTTCTCATCATACAAACGATCGGTCCCACAATAACTCTTAGGTCGTCGAGCACTTTAACTATTAACCTTTAATCTGATCCTGTGAGGTCAGAAAGGAGTCGGATATGAAGCGTTCTTGTGTGGGCATTCTTGTAGCAAATGCCAATAGCTTAACTCTCTTTTCTTTGGGAGATTCCCGCTCATGATCCCCGATCGCCTTATCATGGACGCTAAAACCATCGATCGCGCCCTTTACCGAATGGCTCACGAGATTGCTGAACAAAACGAAAAACTTTCTCAAGTCGCCCTTGTCGGTATTCAAACCCGCGGCGTCCCACTGGCTCACCGACTGGCGGCTAAAATTCAACTTTTTACCAAGGTGGTCCTCCCAGTCGGAGCTCTCGATATTACCCTTCATCGTGATGACCTGCGGCAAAAGGCAGTGATTCCCGTTATTCATCCAACGCATATTTCTTTTGATGTCACCGGCAAAAATATCATTCTTGTGGATGATGTTCTTTTTACGGGACGCAGTTTTCAAGCTGCACTTAACGCACTTCTGGATTTTGGTAGGTGCGCGCGCATCCAAATTTGTGTGTTGGTGGACAGAGGTCACCGCGAGTTACCTTTGCACGCAGATTTTACGGGAAAAAATATTCCGACCGCGCTCGACGAAAAAGTGAATGTGCGAGTCTTTGAGGTCGATGGCGAAGATCATGTCAAGGTGGTGGCGTCATGAACTGGACCCGCAAAGATCTCATTACCTTAGAAGATTTTTCAAGAGAAGAACTCTTGCATGTCCTCGATACGGCGGCCGCTTTTAAAGAGGTGGGTTCACGCGATATTAAAAAAACCCCAGCTCTCCGAGGCAAAACCCTGATCAACCTTTTCATTGAACCGAGTACTCGCACTCGTGTCTCGTTTGAACTAGCGGCTGCCCGGCTTAGCGCGGATGTGATCAATATTAACGCCGAGGCTTCTTCTCTTAAAAAAGGTGAAACATTAAAAGATACGGCAAAAAACCTCGAGGCCTTGCACGCGGATATCATTGTCATCCGTCACGGTTCAACGGGTTCTCCTAAATTTTTGGCAGATCGTCTCAAAGCGAGCATCATCAATGGAGGTGATGGATCTCATGCGCATCCAACTCAAGCTCTTCTCGATGTATTTACGATCAGAGAGAAACTCGGCAAGGTTGAGGGTTTGCATGTGGTTATTCTGGGTGACATTCTGTTTAGCAGGGTGGCTCGATCAAACATTTGGGCTCTTACAAAACTGGGTGCTCGTGTCACGGTGGTCGGGCCGAGCACACTTGTCCCCAAAGAATTCGAAAAAATGGGTGTCGCGGTGAGTCATAATGTAGAAGAAGTCCTTCCGACAGCTGATGTCGTGAACCTGCTGCGCATCCAGCACGAGCGGCAAAGGAAAAGTTATTTTCCGGGTTTAGGCGAATACACGGCGCTTTTCGGATTAAGCAAAGAGCGTTTCGCCACACTTAAACCGGAATGCATTATTATGCATCCAGGTCCTATCAATCGTGGCGTGGAAATCGATAGCGATGTGGCGGATATGGATCGAAGCGTTATTCTGGAACAAGTCACAAACGGATTAGCTGTGCGTATGGCTGTCCTCTTTCTCTGTGCGGGAGGTTCTAAATGAATTTGGTTATTAAAAATGGGCGCGTCATTGACCCGGCGCACAAAATTGATGCCGTTAAAGACGTCTTCATTGTGGATGGCAAAATATCAGATAAGGCTCCGACAGGTGACGCCAAAATTGATTTCATCGATGCAACGGGTAAAATAGTCTGTCCGGGTTTAATTGACCTTCACGTGCATTTGCGCGAACCGGGTCAGTCGGCTAAAGAAACGTTGGAGACGGGCACGCGCGCTGCCGCTGCCGGGGGGTTCACCTCTGTTGTGTGTATGCCAAACACCAACCCAACTCTCGATAACCCCAGCGCAATTGCGTGGGTTCAACAGCGCGCCCGAGAGAAAGCATGCGTGAATGTCTTCACTTCAGGGGCCATTACTAAAGGAATCGCTGGCGAAGATATGGCGCCTATTGGGTCACTAAAAAAAGCGGGGGTGGTCGCTATTACTGACGACGGTCACTGCGTCCAAAACAACGAACTGATGCGGCGCGCGGTGGAGTACGCCAAAATGTTTGACCTGCCTGTCATGGATCATTGTCAGGATTATAATCTGGTTGGTGATGGCGTCATGAACGAGGGGGAATGGAGCGTCCGCTGGGGTCTGCCGGGTTGGCCCTGCCTCGGCGAAGATATTATCGTCATGCGCAATATCCTCATCGCCGAAAAGGTGGACCACGATATCCATTGCCAACATATCAGCTCGGGGGGGTCGATTCATCTCCTGCGTGAAGCCAAAAAAAGAGGGATAAAAATATCAGGGGAAATCTGTCCTCATCATATTACGCTCACAGACGAATGCTTAAGAAATTTCGATACAAACTATAAAATGAATCCGCCACTGCGCTCTCAAAAGGATATTGATCTCCTGCTGGGTGGTATTGCTGATGGGACTATTACTATTCTCTGTAGCGACCATGCTCCGCACTGTGAATATGAAAAAGAGGTCGAGTTCGATCAAGCCCCGTTCGGGATTGTGGGATTGGAAACAGAGCTCTCACTGTTCTTAAAAGCTTTGGTGGAAAAGAAAGTGATTTCCATCAACCGGTTGATCGAAATGTTCACCGTTGAGCCCGCTAAACTGCTACGGCTCTCCAAGGGAACACTGGGATTAGGTAGTGATGCAGATGTCACCATTATCGATCCAAATTTAGAATGGACGGTCAATAAAGAAAAATTTGCTTCTAAATCTAAAAATACGCCCTACCACGGATGGGAACTAAAAGGTCGCGCGGTAACGACTATTGTCGGTGGAAAGGTAGTTTGGAAATTATGAAGGCAATTTTAGCACTTTCAGATGGACGTGTGTTTCATGGTGATTCTTTCGGGAGCACAGAAACACGCTTGGGCGAGGTTTGCTTTAACACTTCGATGACGGGTTATCAGGAGGTCCTCACAGACCCCTCCTACAAAGGTCAAATCGTCACGATGACTTATCCCCTGATCGGCAACTATGGAGTCAACTCGTTCGATGTGGAATCGTGGCAACCTCATGTCTCAGGGTTTGTCGTCCGTGAAATCAGCAAAATCCATAGCAGTTGGCGCTCAGAGGAATCCCTCGACGCTTACCTGACGCGGTACAAAGTTCCAGGCATTTGCGGTATTGATACGCGTGCGCTCACAAAACACCTGCGTACAAACGGATCTACGAATGGCATTTTAACTACTGAAAAAATGTCTGATCAGGCGGCCATTGATCTTGCGAAAAATTGGAGTTATGTCGGGACCGATTATGTCAAAGAAGTGAGTTGCACAACGCCTTACGAATGGGACCCCCAAGATATCGACTCGCGCGAATGGACAATTGTTAAATCGGCCGACGTGGACCATTCAATGATTCTAGAAAATGGTCAGGCATTTAAAAAACTTCCGCCCATCAAATATAAAATCGTGGCATACGATTTTGGTATGAAACGCAACATCCTGAGGCAGTTACGCCAAACGGGGTTTAAGGTCACTGTCGTTCCAGCTGCTACTTCGGCCGACGAGGTTCTTAATATGAACCCCGACGGCGTTTTCCTTTCCAACGGTCCGGGCGACCCCCAAGTGCTCACCTACGCCCACGAAAATGTCCGCCAAATTGCAGGCAAAAAACCGATCTTCGGCATTTGTCTCGGCCATCAAATGCTTGGGTACGCTTTTGGAGGGAAAACTTTTAAACTTAAGTTCGGTCATCGTGGCGGAAACCAACCTGTTCAAGACTTAAAGTCCGGTAAAGTCACAATCACCTCCCAGAACCACGGGTTCGCGGTGGACCCAGATTCAGTGAAAAAGCAGGGCCTCAGTGTAACGCACCTTAATCTCAATGATCAAACTTGCGAAGGTATGTGCCACAATGAGCTTCCTATCTTTTCCGTCCAATACCACCCCGAAGCGGCCCCCGGACCCCACGACGCCCGCTATCTGTTCCGCGAATTCGCAAGCATGATCGAACGCTCTCATTAATATCCTGTTCCTTAGATCGATCCTGCGCCCCCTTGGTGACCTTATTGAGGAAATAGTAGGTGATACCCGTCTCATTGTCTTGATTCGGCTCTGAACTACTTAAAATCAAGGGGTTAAAGATCTGAGGCTTTTTTGGGCCGACTATTTGACAGATTAAGCCCATTATGATATCTAACACCGCGCTTAGGACACATTATGCACGTGGCTATTGACCAACCGGTTCTTGTGTTAAATCGACTATGGCAAGCAATTAATATTTGCTCCGTCAAGCGGGCTTTTACGCTTCTTTATCAAGGCCACGCAACCGTTGTGTCGGAGCAAAACGGCAACTTTCAAACTTTCACTTTTAATCAGTGGCAAAATTTCTCCGATCTTTACGATGGAAATGAAATTGTTAAAACCATCTCGTTTCGTGTCCGCATTCCACGCGTGATCATCCTTTTGGGCTTCGATCGTTTGCCCAAAAAGGAAGTAAAGTTTACGAGACACAACATTTTCGAGCGCGATAAAAACCAGTGTCAATATTGTGGAAACATCTTTGAACGGAAAGATTTGAACTTGGATCATGTATTGCCCCGCCACCAGGGTGGTCCCACGACTTGGGAAAACATAGTCTGCTCTTGTGTTCCGTGTAATACGCGCAAAGGGAACCGTACCCCAATTCAAGCGGGTTTACGCCTGGTGAAAAAACCGAAAAAACCAAAGTGGCGCCCGTTTATTAACGTTAACTTAGCGATTCACCATGAGAGTTGGCGTCATTTTATAGACTTCGCCTATTGGAACGTAGAGTTGGGTCAAGAACTCAGCTGAGCATGCCTTAACGGGCAATATCATGTTTAGTTAATGACGTTAATCTTACCTATTATTAAGGTAAATTAAAATTCTTTGACTTCCTTGTTTCTGAACACTTAAATTCTAAAAGTTTCTACCCAACGAATATAGATCTCGCATCTCATATTCGACTTTAGGAAGTACGAAACGCAATAAATAACAAAAAGGACCTTTATATGGGCACTCGGCTCTACGTGGGTAATTTACCCTTTGCAACTCTCGGACCTGAACTCGAACAGATTTTTAGCGAGGCGGGTGCTGTCACTGGGACTGAAATCGTCCAAGATAAGTTTACCGGAAAATCACGGGGCTTCGGTTTCGTCGAAATGTCAGACCAATCTGGGGCCGATAAAGCTATTGAACTTTTTAATGGCAAAGAGGTCGACGGTCGTGCCCTGGTGGTCAACGAAGCCCGGCCAAAATTGGACCGTCCCCCACGTGAACGTCAATCTTTCAGGGACCAAGGCAACCGCCCCTAACCAAGTTCTCCATTTTAAAAAACTATCATTTACTTGGACGGTAATTGTGCAGGTTGGTTTCATGGGCAGATTAACCGTTGGAGTCACTTGATCTTTCTGAGAAACTCTTCTAAGTTCTGGGTATATTAGTTCTGGCTTATGCACCAGTAGCTCAATTGGATAGAGCGTTGCCCTCCGAAGGCAAAGGCTGTGGGTTCAAGTCCCGCCTGGTGCATTTTTTATTTGGGCCAAAAATTTAAGGATCTTATTTAATGCGGGCGCAATTAGAAAAGCTGGAACAATTTGCCTTAGACGTCGTACTTGAACGGCGTTATGGAAAACGTGCCGCCTTGCTCCGAGTCCTCCTAAAAGCTCTTTCGTACATCTACCAAGCCATCGTCCAGCTCCGCATTTATTTTTATCAGCAACGTATGCTACGGGACCACTCGATGGGCATACAGGTGATAAGCATTGGAAATCTAACTGTCGGAGGAACAGGCAAAACACCGGTCGTTGAAAAGTTTGCGCGTGCTCTCAAAGCCAAAGGTCGTAAAGTCGCCATTCTCAGCCGGGGATACAAATCTGTTCCGAAACCCCTATGGGAGAGGATCATAAACCGGCTCCTTTTTCGGACATCCTCCATCCCGCCTCGCATCGTTTCAGATGGGAAAGATTTATTACTTGATTCAGCCCAGGCAGGTGACGAGCCGTTCATGCTGGCTTCGAATTTGCGAGATGTGATTGTGTTGGTCGATAAGGACAGGGTTAAAAGCGCTCGTTACGCGGTCGAACACATGGGGGTTGATACATTGATACTCGACGACGGTTTTCAATATCTGCGGCTTAAACCGTGGAAACAAAGAAGAAACCGAAAGCATTTCGATATCGTTCTGGTGGATTGCCAGTCACCATGGGGCAACAACCATCTGTTACCGCGCGGCACCTTACGCGAACCTCCAAATAATATTAAGCGGGCTACACACATTTTTATTACTAAATCCGACGGCAAAAATTCGGCCGTTATTAAAAAGCAACTTCAGATCATGAACCCTTTTGCCGAGATTATTGAGTGTTGTCATGCTCCTCTCTATTTGGAAAATGTTTTTAGTAACGAAAGGCGTGACCTAGACTTCCTCAAAGGGTTGAAAATCGGAGCCATCTCAGGCATCGCAAAGCCTGAATCCTTCGAGGAAGGACTCCGGAGTTTAGGAGCGCAAGTGATCTATTCCAAACGTTTTGCTGACCATCATCGTTTCTGCCAACAGGAGGTGATCAACATGATTAACAACAGTAAGAAGCGTGAGGCCCAAGCCATCATCACAACAGAAAAAGATGCGGTTCGGTTTCCAAAAATTGATCGGCGAGATTTGCCTTTGTTTTATTTGCGAGTCGAAATTAAAATTATTAGCGGTAACGAAAGTTTTGACCAATGTGTCGCACGCTTGTGTTATGAGGAACCAACCCCCTCCACTCAAAGCATGATATCGCAGGTTGCAGAAATGCCTTTGCATGTTTAGGATAACGTCAGATTCGGGGATCTTATCCCTGCTTCGGAGTAAGAAATATTTATTGGCCTGTGAATCTTTAACTGTGAAATTAAAGTGATTCAAAAAATTGTAATATTTGCGGTAATAGTACTTCTGCTCAGCACTACGTCTTTCTGTAATGAGGCCAAACGCGCCCGATTCGATTTGCTTAGAAAACGAATTGATTTCACACCTGACATGTTTGTTAAGAAGGCGCTCAGGAACGATAATGATATTTTGGCCTTATTCCTTAAAGCAAAAATGGATATTGAGGCGCGTAACAAAGATGGGGACACAGCATTAAGTGCATCAGTGAAAGCCGGAAAACTGGACTCCGTGAAAACCCTTTTAGATTTTAAAGCAAACCCAAATGCGACAGATATAAACAACGTTCCTTTGTTAAGCTTAGCAAGCAAAGCTGGAAATGTCTCAGTGGCTAATATGCTGATCAAGAGTGGCGCTCAAGTTAATGCTGAAACCGAAACCGGAAGAACCGCACTCATGGAAGCAGCCAATGCTGGTAAAAGTGACATTGTTCTTTTACTCACCACCCGTAAGGCCAACGTCAACTCAGTCGACTCCGAGGGCAATACAGCTCTCACGTATGCCGTACTCAATAACCACGTTTCTTCCGTAGAAACCCTAATAGCCAAAGGAGCGCACGTTCATTTAAAAGGGAAAGACGGAATTCCACTTCTCACCCATTCAAGCCGCCAAGGATTTGAAAAGATTTCCGAGCTGCTCGTAAATTGGGGAGCTGATGTTAATGAAGCTGATCAAGAAGGTACTACCCCCCTCATCGCAGCCGCATACAGCGGGAACATTAAAATTCTTGTATTGCTCATTTCCCGTGGAGCCGATGTCAAAGCCCGGAACAAGGCGGGAGGCACTGCACTGTCGTATGCCACTAGTCGAAATCATAGCAAAGCCGTCGAATGGCTTCGCACGGCGGGCGCCAAAGAATAATTCTTTGGACTCCAATCTTACAGGCTCGTATTAAAATGATCTGCGTAAATTGGAAGGTAAAATTCCCAATTCCTGGCGGTACTTTGCAACTGTGCGCCGCGCAATATGTATTCCGCGCTCTAATAAAATCTGCACTATCTCTTGGTCCGACAAAGGTTGTTTATGGTTTTCGTTCTTAATGAGATCGTTAATGGCATCTTTAATACTTGAATTCGAAATTGATTCACCTGTCTCGGAAGTAAACCCAGGGGTAAAGAAATATTTCATTTCGAATATTCCCTGTGGTGTTTGAATGTATTTATTCGCAATGGCCCGGCTGACCGTCGTTTCATGAACGCCCACAATTTCAGCTATTTGAGCCATGGTAAGAGGCTTAAGCTGGGATATTCCCTTTTCAAAAAATTCTTTTTGTTTGTTCAAAATTTCACGCGCAATGTTTTGAATCGTCTGTTGCCTCTGGTGAATGCTTTTTATTAAAAATTTCCCAGCTCGAATTTTATCGCGAATGTAATTTTTAACGTCTGCCTTATCATTACTGGCCATCAAATCTTTGTAGGTATTACTAATGCGAAGATGTGGAACCTGCTCGTCATTAAGGAGAATCACGTAATCACCATCCACCTTACGAATTTCTACATCAGGTACGATGTATTGATTGGGGTCCGCCGTAAACATGGCACCTGGGCGAGGGGAAAGTGTGCTGATAAATGTCGCTGCCTTTTGAATTTCCGAAACGTCTATTCCCAAAGCGCGTCCGATTTCTGGTAGGCGCTTGTTGCTAAGCTCATTAATAAACTTACTCACAATAGCAGCTTCAAGAGATTCCGATTTTCCAAGGCGATTGAGTTGGATCAAGAGACATTCTCTCAGATCTCTTGCGCCTACTCCGACGGGGTGAAAACTCTGAATGGTTTCCAATAATTTTTCCAGTTTTTCGACTAAAACTCCGGAGGTAGTCGAGATCTCTTCTAGGGGTACAGTCAAAAATCCGCGCTCATCAATGTTTCCTATAATGAGTTCAGCGATTTTGATTTGTTGCTTTGGAAGGTCGGAAAATTTTAATTGGTTAAGCAAATGTTGCTCAAGAGATTCATGCTCCACAAGAGAGTCAAAGAAGAATTGGCGCTTTTCTTCATCTTCGGCGCTGTTTCTATTCACGGTTGAGGTCTGCATGTAATCACGCCATTCCTCATCGAGTTTGGCTAGTTGCTCAATCTCCTTATCGATTTCGTCCTCTTTTTCTGCCTTTTCGTCTTTTTCAGTATCCGTCTCGTTAATGGTGGCATCCTCGAGGACAGGATTCATTTCCAATTCCTGTTGCACTAATGATTGCAATTCTAAGGCAGAAACTTGAAGGAGTTGCAGAGATTGCTGGAGCTGCGGCGCCAGAGTCTGAGACATCTTCATCGATAAATTTAATTCGGGACCAGCCATAATTTGTTTACTCCTCAACAAGTCACTTACACAATTTCGCTATTAAAGCGCAATGGGGAGTTTAGCATGTTTAATGCCAGAAATGAATAAAAAGTTTGTCTCAGGCCTTAGAAAGCATTTTATTTGCCTGATTCTTGGCGCCCAGAAGATTTAAGGTCGCCTCTAAGGGGTATCACTCTATGACCTACGTTTACGCCATTGTTTTGAAACCACCCTCTATTGACTTCCAACGCGAAATAAATTTCATCGCTCTGACTTAAAACTGATTTCTGCGAAAGCGGCTCAAGATCAACCACTTCCACAATGGTTCCTTTTTGATCTAAATAGGCAATGGAGAGGGGGATGGTCGTATTTTTCATCCAAAAGGACGCCCTTTGAGGGCCATCCAAAATAAAGAGCATACCTTCTTGGGATCCAAGTGTCTTTCGATGCATGAGACCTAAGGCTTTTTCCTCGGCTGTTCCTGCTACTTCTGCCTTGAGCAAGGCAGATCCCACTCGCAAGGGAACTGTGACCAATGCATTTGTGTGTGTTTTTTCAGATTTTTGACAGCCGAATAGGACAAAAGCTGTGAAAATGAGGGGGCAAACGAGAAACTTCATTTGAGTGTTAGGCAAAAACCGCACGCATGGGGACTGGCTCAAGCTGCCGTTCCAAAAGACCCTTCAGAATGTGAGGGGTAGCCCGTGCGGTTTGCGCGCGTAGATCGTGTAAAAGTATGATATCTCCCCCAGTCGCCTTAGGCACAATGCGCTGGTACATGGCGGCTTCGCCTGGTTGTGCCCAATCTTGCGGGTCCAATGACCACATCACACATCTCAAATCCACTTCTTCTAATAGTCTTACTTGCTCTGGTCTAAAAGCTCCATAGGGGGGACGGAACCAAACTGCTTTCTGCCCCGTGACGTCAAAAATAATTTCTTGGCCCCTTTTAAGTTCTTCTACAACCCGTTTATGGGATAATTTTGATAAGACAGGGTGCGTATACGTATGATTTCCCACTTCATGTCCTTCGTCGACCACACGTCGTGCAATTTTGGGAAAACTTTTGACCCGTTCTCCAATCATGAAGAAAGTGGCTTTTAATTGCTTCTCTCTCAATTCCTCCAGAATTGTCTCCGTCACTCTTGGAGTAGGCCCATCGTCATAGGTAAGAACCACCTGCGAGATCGAATGGGGGCCGCGGCGAACAATAGAGGGTGCGTGCGATGCGGGGGCTTGGGCTGGAGCCAGTATATCCGTTCCGGATGCCGTTTTTTCGCCTTCTACGATGGTTTCTTCCCCTGTTCCATAAGCTGGCAAAAATAAGGAGCCCAAAGAGGCTGTGGCAATGGATTTTAAAAATTGTCGTTTATGCATAAATTCCTTGGGGTTTTAGAAACCGGTGCTATTCGCGTTCCACAACTTCAAAGTTGCTAAAAGAGACTCGAAAAATCAATGTAAATGAGTGACTCAACAGGGATGCTAGTTCCTTACCGCTTCATTCCACCGGCTTTGGAGGTATAAACCAGTGCAGTAGTACGAAACAGGACGTTATCACGCTTCACTAAATCAGCAAAAATTTTCCGTTTAATTTCAAGTTTCCTCTCATCAGGTAGCGCATTAAAAGTGGGATATTTTTTTTGGGATTCCAAACGGATTTTTTCGATTAAATGCATTCGCTGGGATTGGTATTCATTAAAAAAGGCCTCCTGTTTGTCGATGGGCACAGACAGATGATTTTCATTTAATCTTCGAGTTAAAGCCGCTATTTGGGCCAGCTGTTGAAGATGAACCTCTTTCCGTAATGACTCTTTTTCCTCCTCAGAGAGGGATTCCCAAGACCTGGCATTTGCCAGGAGTTCCTTTTGTTTATTGGGTGGAAGAGCAGCAAAGTCCCGAATCATCGAGGTAATTTCAGCTTTTCGGGCGGGATCAGCTTTTTTGTATGCCTTATTGAGCTTACGCTTTTCACTGCGCGATATGTTTTTTTCCTCCGCTGCCAGACTTGTGTGCCCAAGCAAGAACAGAATTAAGAGAGCCGAGTGCCAAAGGGATTTCATCAAAATAAGGACAATTTACGGATCGAAAGGCGAGTGACCCCCAAAACTAACAGGGACAGCCTCAACATTTACAAAGGTCCGTGATCCCCCGGTAATGTTGGTTGCAGCCGAGAGAGATGTCTCGGAAACACTTGAAATATTGGTAATTTGAGCAGCACTCACCACCCTGTGTTCTTCAAGTACAATGACAACCGGCGATTTCGGGGAAGTAGGCAAAACAGCCGCTATCCCAGGATTCACATTCGGTTGGCCAGGTTGAGTTTTTGAAAATTCTCCCACAAAAACAAATAGCAAGCTGGCTGCCACCATCGTTCCAATTGAAGCAGGAGCCCACCAGCGTAGTAAACCTTCCCACCTTGTCGGAGTGGCCGTTTGCTCGGCTTTTTCAACTTCCCGAAGGATTCGGTCCGTAAACCATGGGGGAGCTTCAACCTTTCGGGCTTTTCCCATTAACTCCCACAAATCGTCCTTCGGCTCTCCCATACTCATCACAACAATTGGATAAAGCAAAAGTTGCACATTTTATCCAAATTTTAAAGAAACTTCCGCATCATACCTACTCTACGGCAGCCTTTTGAAATTCTACCAAGTCCATGATGCCTTTTTTCGCCAAAACCATCATTTCTTTAGATTGCTCTTCTGTAAACGTGGATTCCTCCCCACTGCCCTGAATCTCAACGTACTCCCCCTTTTCGGTCATCACAATATTCATATCTACCGATGCCCGGCTATCTTCCACATAACAAAGATCCAGAACGGCTTCCCCGTCAACGATTCCTACGCTCACCGCAGCCACAAACTGTTTTAAGGGGAGTTCCTTGATTTTTTCTTCCGTTTTTAGTTTTTTAAAGGCAAGTAAAAGGGCGATCACCGCCCCCGTGATTGACGCTGTCCGAGTGCCTCCGTCCGCTTGAAGTACGTCGCAATCCACCCACAAGGTTCTCTGACCCAATTTTTCTAAATCCACGACCGCGCGCAATGACCGCCCGATCAATCGCTGAATTTCCTGGCTCCTACCATCGATCCGACCCTTGGTGATATCGCGTGGTTTCCGGTCCAACGTGGAATAAGGTAACATGCTGTACTCGGCAGTGACCCATCCGCCCGCGACTCCCTGTTCCTTCATCCAACGGGGAACCGATTCTTCTACCATGACCGAGCAGATGACCCTTGTATTGCCAAATCCAATCAGAACCGACCCGGCGGCGTGCGGGGCAATGTCTTTTTGAAGGGTTAAGTTACGAAGTTGAGAGGTTTGTCTTAAATCGGGGCGTGCCATAGAACTTCTGCTTTAATAGGAAACTTTTCGACAGGCGAGCTCTTTTTGTTTTAAATGTCGCCATGCTTCCGGCTGGTATACGTTTTTTTAGATCCCGTTTTAAATCTTTTTTCCTCCTTCTTTCCGCAGGAGTGCTCATCGCCCTCATTATTAGGCCATGGCAAGATTACTTTGTTTTAGATGATTGGGCCACGGCTTGGAGTGTCGAAAATTTTTTGCTGACTGTAAAAGTTGAATTCATGGATTGGAGCAGTCACTACTTCTTCACCAGTTTATTTTGGGGTGCTCTTTTTTGCCTTCCGACAGGCTTCTCTCTTGGAGCCCTGCATTTAGCCACCTATTCATTGGCCCTCCTCGGCCTCTGGAGTTTTTATCTTCTGCTGAAGGAGCTTGATATTGCTGAAAAACCCGCATGGCTTGCCACTTTTCTGATGGGTGCGCTTCCGCCCTTTTTTCTCTTGAGCATGTCATTTATGACGGAGGTTCCGTTTTGGGCACTCATTCAAATGACGCTTTTTTGTTATGTAGTGGGTCAGAAAAAACAGCGTGAAGATTTAATTTGGCTCGGAGTTATTTTCAACCTGCTTGCTTTTTTTATTAAACAGTACGGCATCACTCCCGCTCTCGCCTTACTCGTTTACCGAATGCTCCATCGAAGGCGGCAATACGTTGATTTTGTAGAAATACTTCCCATCCTTACATTCGCCACATTAGCAGCCACTGGGTACCTGATCACGAAAACCGTCTTCGGCACTGGAGCCGCACCTACATTACAACCGATGGTCCTTTTTGAATATTATTCGGGCTACTTGTCGGATGTATTTTATAAATCAGTAAGGGGCGCCCTCAATATAAGCCTATTCCTGTTTCCTTTAAGCTTCGCCCTTTTTAAGCGGGAAAAAGTTATAAAATATCTTTGGGGCATTGCCCTTGTCGGAACACTCGGGGTCATTGGCCAATGGCAACAGTTCGTTTTTCCTGATCCCATCCCACCCTCTCATGTTTTTAATCTGCTCGAGCTCGGACAGAGTCGCGGTTATATCTCGGGAGACTTCAGGACCCGTACTGTACCCTTTGAGGCATTCTTTATCGTCCTCGGTCTGGCAATGGTTTCTGCTGGAATCTTACTTGTCACGATCGCCGAAACGATCAATCAATATCGTAAATTTATTTCAGACGTCCATTTTATTGTCTACCTTCACACATTTTTGCTGGCAATCATGATGGCCTTATTATGGGTTTTTAGTGATCGCTATTATATCTGGCTCATGCCCGGTTTAATTCTTCTTTGCCTTCGCAACCTGCAAATGTCAAACGCTCGACTTCTTTTTGGGTTTGCTGCCTCCGCATTGTGGATGGTCATTAGTATCACGGGAACCTTGGACCATATTTCTCATCAAAAGCAACTTCTTCATGCCTACAATGATTTGAAGGTGAAGGGAAATCCAACTACCATTATTGATGCAGGATATACCATCAACGGATGGTACGCTTATGCGCACCCCGAAAATCTTCCGCCCGGCTCACCGCCGCGCCAAAATGTTCATTCTGTGACAGGTGTAAATGATAACCCCTATTGGATTCTTTCTAAAAGTGACATTCCGGGGTATCAGGTCTACAAGGTGTATCCACTCAGAAGAAACTTCTGGTCCTCCAGCAGCGATGTAAACTTGTTGCAATTCAAAATTGAAGTTAAGCCCCCTGAAATTGAAAAGAAAAAGAAGAAAAAGAAGAAAAGTTTAAATGCCCGATGATTTTATTCACAGAACCGCGATAACGGCTGATGTTCCTTTTGAAAGTAGCATCAGGCCCTCATTCTTTACTGAGTTTACCGGCCAAGAAAAGATCAAGGAGCGTTTGGAACTGGCTGTTGAAGCCGCAAAGCAAAGGTCCGAATCTTTGGACCATCTCCTGTTTAGCGGGCCACCGGGACTCGGTAAAACGACGTTGGCCTATATTGTCGCCAAAGCCATGGGCTCAAATATTACAACAACGTCCGGGCCTACTATCGAAAAAGCGGGGGATCTGGCGGGTTTACTCACTAAATTAGGCGAGCGCGACATTTTATTCATCGATGAAATTCATCGGCTTCAAAAGACTATTGAGGAATACCTTTACCCAGCCATGGAAGATTTCAAACTCGATATTATGATCGACCAAGGGCCCAATGCTCGAAGCGTAAGGCTGGATCTTCCTCGTTTTACCCTGATTGGGGCCACAACAAGGAGTGGAATGCTCAGTTCGCCACTTCGTTCAAGGTTTGGGTTATCCAATCGGCTCGATTATTATAAGGTCGAAGATCTTCAAAAAATTATTCTACGTTCCTCGGGTCTCCTGAAAATTGAAGTCACTCCAGATGGAGCCTTGGAAATTGCGCGCCGCTCCCGCGGCACCCCAAGAGTCGCTAATAGCCTACTCCGCTGGACCCGCGACTTCGCCCAAGTCCGGGCTAACAATAAAATTTCCACCGAAGTCGCTGATCAAGCCTTACAAATGCTCGAAATAGATGCCGACGGTCTCGATGAAATGGATAAACGAATCCTGGAAACGGTCATCCATAAATTCGACGGCGGCCCTGTAGGCTTGAGCTCGTTGGCCGTCGCTGTAGGTGAAGAATCAGGCACGGTTGAAGAAGTCTATGAGCCGTACTTAATCCTAAAGGGTTACCTAAAAAGAACCCCGACTGGTCGCGTGGCCACCAAATTAACCTTCGAAAAACTGGGCTTAAAACCTACAACTGGACAACAAGAGCATTTCGAATTTTAAGAGCCTGACCTGCTCGCTAGTCTGGCAAAAAGGTGAGCAGACTGAGCCATTTGTGACCCCAACCAGAGATTTCCGCTTTCTTATCTGTGGTATGTGTCACCAATCCTCTTGAATAAGATCTATGGTATCCAAGGGTGTGGTCAAACCACAGGAGTTTGGGTATTTCACCTTCCTCGGATGACCGCTGGAAACGGATGGGCGTACCAATTCGGTTAAAGGTCACGATCCATGAATTGGGCAGTTCTTTTTCAATCCCTTCTTCGACCGTAAACGAATAACGCTTTTGAAAATCCCAATAATCCCGGCCTGCTGGGATCAATATTTTGAATTGAGGTTTTTCTAATTGAAATAATCGAGCACCGGTCATCGGTTCGCTTTGAGTCGATAACGTCAGTAGCGGTAAGGGGTCAAAACCATTAAAATTGATTCCGTTATACACTCCATGATCATTGGGATCCTTATCAAAACCTTTCCCGAGGCGGTCGAACCACTCTGCAAAATGCCGATTGATCATGACATTAAATTCAAAATGTAAATGAGCCCTTTCCTTATTTATCCCAGCCCCAGTATATCCTAAGCTCCCTAAAGCATCTCCGGTGGTGACTTTCTGCCCGGTCCGGCACGTTATGGTATTAAGATGTGCATACAGGGTGAATCCTTTGAATCCTCTAAAATCATGTTCCACCATTACGTATTTTCCGTAGTTGGATTTCCCAGATCGTTCGTTTAAGTAAACCACGGTTCCGGCGGCGCTTGCTAAAACGGGGTCAAGCGGCTCTCCGTTTTCATCTCGACGAACGGGTTTAACGTCTAATCCTTCATGAAACTGATTATAGAACCTTGGCGGCTCCTGTGAATCAGTAGACCGAACATAACCAAACGTTCCTGATTTGATTCTTTTACTAATGGTCGGCTGAAAGTAATCAGCTTCCGATCCAGAAAGGATAGCTTTGTTTTCTGTGGGCAACTCCAACCGAAAATCATGAGCCCAGCCCATATCCGGCGTAAGGATATAAATAGTGGTCGCTACAAAACTGATGAGCCTCATTTTAAAAGGTGACCTCATATCGGTTTTAATTATCCCACAGATTTATGGGTTTTATTTAGGGGCGGGGTTCCAAGCCACTTTCCCAGCGTCAAACCGTTTCATCTTATCGAGGCCAGTAATTTCAACAACATTTGCCGAAGTGTGACCAAACATATATCGCATTTTTCCGTCATCCTGTTTTCCAAACCATCCGCAAAAAGCTTCTTGATACATGGAAATGTTCTTCCAGCTCTTTCCACGAACGACTTTATCACCCCATGGATCAGGATTACTCCGAGCATCTTTAAAGATGCTGGAAATAAATATGCCGTCCTCAGTTAAGAAATAGACCTGACCATAATTCCCATGAATAGCCATAACGAATCCGGCTTCGGTTTCGGCGGTCCCCGCTACAAAAAGTTCCCCAAGCATTTCGCCATCGGGTAGGGGAGCAGGTACCGCCATTGAGCCATGAACACCACCTCCTTTAACTTTGCGAGTGGCAACAACTTTACCGTCAAGGTCTGTCCAATAACTGACGCCTGTAAAAAAATATGGCCAATCGCCAAACCCAGATTGTAAATGATTGCCCACGCGGACCATAAATTGATTCGCTTTTTGACGATTCGCCGGGTCGTTTTTCACGCGATCCGCCACTTTTTCGGTTTTAAAGTCGATTTTACGCAGACCTTGCGACTCGTAAATAGGGGCTCCTGCAGCAGACCAACGTGTGGGTTTGATTTCGTATCCACCATTGTACAAATGGAAATTGTGTGGAAATGGAAATATATCCTTTCCGTTCGACCCGGTCGTCCCAGGGAATGTTACAATCTCATTGGGAGTATGTAGCTCGTCTTCGTTCAGGTCTGACCACATATAGATTGTTCCATCCGGGTCTCCAGTAACTGAATAGGGACTAATGGATGCATGGATTGATTTTGTCCACATGGCCGCTACGGGCCGGTAATCATCACCTTTTTTTAAATAAACCGTGGGGAATGTGGATGTAGACACCAAATATTCGTGCTCGGTCCCAGAAGCCTTACTCCTGAACAACTGATTTCGATGAAAGTAAGCCCAAGGGACTCCATTCTCGACACTAAAAGCGGACCCTTCCTTTTTACCCGATGTAATGAATTTTAAAACTTTATAACTTTGTGTTTGGGCTGGATCAACCTTGAGAATGACATTCCACTCTCCGGCAAGAGTTGGATCCTGATCGTGCAGTTGAGAGTTCCATGCTCCGTAATAAGTACTGCCTACGAATTCTTTGACCAGTTTGCCGTCCTTATCCCAAACGGCCTGCCGGCGTGGATGCGCTCCTTCGCTTGTCCAAAGAAACCCTCGGTCATCAATATCAAGTGCCAAAAGCCCATAGAACCCATTGGCGTCGTATGCGGCAACCTTTTTAGCCCCCCCTTTGACTCCCACTGTCCTGGCCACGGTCTTTAAATCAGGATTATATATTTTAACTTGTTTATCCGACCCTTCGTCAAAAATGTATAATTGACCACTTGGATCAAAATTAAATGCCCCTGCCTTTTCTAGTCCGGGTAAGGCAATGGGCGTGTGTACTCCGGTCTGAATGTTTATTTCCCCAAAGCTCATGGCATTGCTCACTACACCGTAAAGCTTTTCGTTTGGCGCGTAAGCCACCTTGATGGGGCTCGCTAATTCGAATCCCGCGTTGGTTTTACCTGAAAACCGATCCATGAGGATTAGGTTCGCGGATTTTAATCCTTTCCCTGCATCTGCTTTAATTACAACGGCGGCATTTGATGTTGAAACCGAAAGAGATGTAACTTCCGTAGCCATCTTTAATTCGTTAACCACCCCTGCTGGTTTTTTCCACCCAACAAGCTTGGCATCCCCCGCTGAAAACCTTTTTAACGAGTTCCCTTGGGCGGAGTAGACCTCGTTACTCACCACGTCAACTGCCATCGAAGACCCCCAAGCCGTGTACCAACCGTGGATTTTCTGGTCGGTCTTCCCAATCACAAACATAAAATCAGTTCCTTCTGACCCATTACAGGAAACCACTGTGCGCCATGGTGAATCTACTCCCGCTGGAAGGCATGCTATCGCAACGGGATCACCATGATTAGACCCCCAACCGCTGTTAGGCGTCCCATGCCAAGGTGTGTTGCCGGGGTTATAAAAACTGTATTCGTAAAGGGCATCTAGTTCGGGTGCCGTGACCCCGCGCACTTTATACGTTCCTTTTATGACTTCTTTTCCATCGTCATCTTTTCCATCCCATACCACATTGATGACTTGGGCTGTTGTTGATGTGGCGCTTCCTCCGTGGGATGTCACTTTCCCCATACTAATTAAATTTCGCACGCGCGTGCCTGTCATATCGTCAACGACAACACTAAAAATTTGATGCCCCGCGGGAATACTGACTTTGATTGCATTCGCCGCCTGGCCTTCTATTTTTGTTTCCGTAGTAGCCGTAGGGCTTGTTGAAGATTTAGGGGTATCACCCGGTGCTGGAGCATCCGTGGGCTTCTGACAAGAAACTAATGCGCAAACCCATACACTTAAGACAAAAAGTTTTATTTTCATAGCCTCACTCCTTATACTGAAATACCACCACACTTAATAAACATTCCTTTACTCCCCAACTTCTGCATATTAAAAAGTATTCTGTTTTATGAAAGTTATGGTAATTACGGATAAAGTCCATTCTTTCCTACGTTTCCGCACTTGTGCATTTGAATAAGATAGAACTTTCATTTCCCCATGACATTAAACACTCAACTTCTTGTTTTCCTCGGCCCACCGGGTTCGGGTAAAGGAACCCACGCAAAAGCCCTTTCGGCTCTACCGGGTTTCGTGCATATCTCAATGGGAGAAGTTTTTCGCGGGTTGGATCCAAAGTCCTCCATAGGATTAAGCGTGCAGGAGGTCACTGCCAACGGAAACCTTGTACCCGACGCCCTCACGTTGAACCTTTTTCGTAAAAAATTGAGCGAACTTTCGCACTCCTCAAATATCGATTTTGTCATTCTTGATGGAATCCCTCGAACCTTGGTCCAAGCCCAAGACCTCGATCATGATTTAAAAATTTCACATGTTTTCCACTTTAAATGTGAAGTAGAAGAGATTCGTTCTCGAATTGTAAAACGCAGCCAACAGCAACAGCGTTTGGACGATCAAGATCATACTGTGCTCGACAATCGCTTAAAGGTTTATGAGAAGCATGCCTCAGAAATAGTGGCTTTTTTCGGTCCCCGCGTAGTTTCTCTCGATACCTCCCGCAAAGCCTCTTCCGTATTGCGAGATTTATTAAATCACCTTGTATAATTGGCCGCTCGGTTGTGAATTCAAGAAACCAGAAGCGAATGCACATCAAATGATTTGCCGATAGTGGGCACGAAATACCTTTTACTTCTGCCCTTGAGTTGATCGAGGCACGGTTCAAGTGGGATTAGTTGACTTAAAGGCGGATAAAAATCATCCCAATGTTGGAGTACCGCAACCTTCGGATTTATCAGGTCGACCATTTCGGCAGCCACTCGACAAATATCTGTGCGGCCTTGCACAGGGATTAGAGCAATATCTGGGCTTAATGAAGATATGATATCTGGATCCCACCCCGCAGATCCAAAATGCGCAACGGAGACTCCTTCAAATTCAAAAATGTACCCGTACACTTCGCACATAGGCCAGTCACGACCTAAACGAATCATCTCCGGCAGCCGCCACAAACATCGGATGAGCGTGCGAAAAATCAAGGGGACGTCGTACACAATATGTTTACTCGGAACGGCCCGAACCTTAACCACGCCATAATCAACATCTTGACCCGGGAGCAAAGGACGAAGCCAAGCTCCGCCCACTCCTTTGCTGACTAAAAGTTCCATGACCGAAGGAGGACCAAAAATGGGAACTGGATGCGCGCTGAACAAAGCGGGGATATCCATGGCATGATCAAAATGCCCGTGGGTCACAAAAATGGCGCGGACCCGGTTGAAATCAATCTCAGGTTTGTCCATGGCCGGCCGCGCTGAGGATGGCCGGGATAAATAGGGATCAACGAGAATGATATCCTGACCTGCTTCGATAATAAACCCTGCGGCTCCGATCCAGGTAAACTTCATAATGCTAGAAAACGAAATGTTCGTTCATCAACTTTATTTTACGATCCCGCGCCTCCGCGCTGTTTGGGCCGCCCCACACTTCGACGCGTTTATAGATCGCAAGTGCGGCTTCCCATTCTCCCTCATTTTCCTTGATCAACCCTGCATCGAATGCGGCCTTCCCGTACCAGACAAATTCTTTAGAGGCTGCAGCCACATTGGTAGTAGTCGATGGTGCCCGTGCGATCATAGAGTCTGCACCAAGCTCGGAAGGGTCGGGTTCTCCATTTCCATAAACAACGTCCATATAGACCGCGAGCGCCTCTTTTATTTTACCGACCTTTTCGAGGCATTTGCCAAGTCGATAAGACGCTTCGTTTGCGAGAAATACATTCTGGTGACTTGAATCCACCACCTGTTGAAAAACGGATATGGCCTCATCGTATTTCTTTAAAGTATACAGGGAGACAGCTTTACCTAATCGCGCTTCGTTGAGTTCGTCAGGGGTCGTGCTTTCTTTTAATACGGTTTCGTAAACCACCAGCGCATTTTCAAACTGATCCAGTTGCCTGAGTGCGTCGCCCTGCCGCATACGGGCATCAAATTTCAACGCAGTGCCAGGCATTTCCACGACCTGCTGAAACAGTTTGTTGGCGTTCTGATAATCCTCAAGGAACATCGCACATTTTCCCGACCAATACATCGCGTCGTCTGCGAGGTCGTCCTTAGGAAACTTGCGCGCCAATTGCTCAAACCGAGCTTTTGCATTACCAAAATCCTGTTTTGAAAAATAATAATTCCCCATCCAAAAAAGGGCCTGGGCCGCTATAGCTGTCCCCTCATGTTTTTGCAAAAAGCTCGCAAACTCCGCCAACGTCTTCTCTTCCTGTCCCTGTTTAGCGATCGCAAGACAGCGGTTATACGCCGTTAACGCCAGCCATTCATGCTTTGGATATTTCACCGCAAATTCGGCATATTCTTTTGCGGCTTCAACAAACTTGCCTTCTCGATAATAACTGTCGGCTACTCCAAAGAACGCACTGGGTGCCTGCGGGCTATTGGGGTACCGCTCCAAAAGCTCAGCGTATGCTTCGCGGGCTTTTGGGAAATTCCCTCCTAGTAAGCTGACTTTCGCCACCTCAAATTGGGCCACGTCCGCGTAGCTGCTTTTCGGGAATTGCGTAATCAAACTCTGGTAAGCGGTGATGGCCCCTTTGTAGTTCTCAGCTGCGGTATAAGTCTTGCCTAAATGATACAAGGCACCCTCTGCATATACTGTCCGAGGGAATTCGGTAATCAACTTTTTATAAGCTTCTTCAGCTTTTTCGTAATCCTTCGCGGCTAAATAGATGTCACCTGTTTTTGAGTATGTCCTCGCCACAAACTCAGCCCCGGTATAGTTTTTCCGGGCACGCGTCATGTATTCAACCGCTTCCTCCACCCGCTTAAGTTGAAGACACGTCTCGGATGCCTGCGCGTATGCATCGAAAGCCCGGTTGTTTTTAGGATATCGAGCGATGATGCCCTGATATTCAGCAAGGGCTGCTTCGTAGTTTTTCTGGTCCGAGAGTATGTGCGCAATTACAAAAGACGCTTCGATTGCGAGTGGTTTATCAGGATTTTTTTCGATGACGGACCGGAGCCTTGTGATCCCGTCATTCGTGCGATTGAGTTGCACATAACATAAAACGTACTGCTCCAAAGCCTCACGACGTCGCGCGAGGGAATCACCTTTGGTAAACACAAGTTCAAACGCTTTGGCCGCTTCATCGTATTTCTTCTGGAAAAAATAAACGGTTCCAAGCGAGAACCAAGTATCAGTCAAAACCTCAGAACCAGCCCCCTTTTTATCTTCGGAAATGGGTTTAAGTAACGCCAGAGCTTCTTCATACCGTTTACTTACAATGTACACCTGAGCACGCAAAAACTGAGCTTCTAACAAAATGGGGCGTGGCACTTTCATTGCCATGATTCGATCAAGTTGTGTGGAGGCACTCTCAAATTTTTTCTGTTGTAGGGCAATTTTTGCGAGCAATAAAGAAGCCTTCGCGCCTTCAGGGTCACCTTTATACTTCTCGGTGGCTGCTTTTAACGCCTCAGTCGCCGTGGTCACGTCGCCCTTAAGCCAGGTCGTCCACGCAAGACTCAATGTGGCGTTGCGCCCCATTTGGCTTTCGGGTTTATCCGCTATGACCTTCTGAAACGTCGCTATTCCTTCATCGTACCTGCCTGTTTTACTGAAGGATTCTCCCATCCAGAATAGAATTGCGTTGGGGTTCTGAGGCTCAGGGGTCACGTTTAATGCGTTTTGACAGCCTCTGATAGCCTCGTCGTATTTTCCTTGCCGCACCAAGGATTCGATTAACAACAACCGCGTCTCAGGTCCATAACCCGATTGTGGAAACATCTCCAACAATCGGATAAAATTGATTTCAGCTACGTCAAATAAATCATTCGCATAGGCCTCGCGCCCTGTCTCGTAATATTTTTTTTCGTCCGGCGCCGCCGCGAACGACGCTGATGATATCACGAGCAAACCCACGATTACGCGAAGTCCGACTCGAAATATAAGTTGAAATTGGAATACCGTCACACCCCGAAACATACGCGTGGCTCGAGAAAAACACAACTTTTCAGAACGACCCCATCAAATCACCCCGATCGTTCACAAATCTTTATGCACAGTCCACCTCCTAGAAGGCGGGATCCTTATTACTGACATAAAAAACACTTTTGGAACTTTTGTTCCTTGCTACCGGCTCCTGAAATCGGCAGTCTTTTCGGCTCCTATGAAATCGGGAGTTACTTTGTATGATACCACACTGCGCGATGGATCGCAGGGCGAAGACATCAATTTTTCGCTTACTGACAAAATCCGTATTGCCGAAAAGCTCGACCAATTTGGGATGCACTATATCGAAGGGGGCTGGCCGGGATCGAATCCAAAAGATATCGCTTTTTTCCACGAGGCGTCGAAACGTAAGTGGCATCATGCTAAAATTGCCGCCTTCGGGTCGACCCGCAAAGCTGGTACGCCTGTAGAATCCGATGATCAGGTGCGTCTATTGCTTGAGGCTGAAACTCCAGTCATTACATTCTTTGGAAAAACATGGTTACTCCAAGTGACCGAAGTTCTGCGCACCACTCCGGACGAAAATTTAGCCATGATTGGTGATACCACCCGGTTCTTGAAGGACCATGGTCGCGAAGTGATTTACGACGCAGAACATTTTTTTGATGGTTATAAGGATAATCCCGCGTACGCGATCGACTCACTTTTGGCCGCAGAAAAAGCAGGGGCCGATTTTCTGGTGTTATGCGATACATGCGGAGGCACCATGCCTGAGGAGATCGAACGCATTGTTCAGGAGGTCCGCAAACGTGTGACGACTAAAATAGGGATCCACACACATAACGACTGTGGATTGGGCGTTGCGAATGCGATCATCGCCATTCAAAACGGGGCGGTCCAGGTTCAGGGTACGATCAACGGGTACGGAGAACGTACAGGTAATTGTAATTTAACGACGGTCATCCCCACCCTCGCCATCAAGATGAAAGTGCCTGTTGTTAACTCGGGTCAACTTAAGCATTTGCGTGAGCTTTCGTTATTTGTAGATGAGATTGCCAACGTACGTCACGATATTCGCGCGCCGTACATTGGACAGACCTGTTTTGCGCATAAAGGCGGTATGCACGTGAACGCCGTGCAAAAACTCGCGCGCACGTACGAACACATTGAACCGGAAACCGTTGGCAACGTCCGACGTATTCTCGTTGGGGAATTATCCGGGCGCAGCAATATCCTGATGAAAGCTGAAGAACTCGGGTACAAACTCGATAAAGATTTGCCTGAGGTGAAGAAAATCCTTTCGAATATTAAAAAACTCGAATCCGAAGGCTACGAATTTGAAGCAGCGGAAGGGTCCTTAGATTTATTGATCAAAAAGGCATTGGGAAATCATAAACGCTTTTTTGAGTTGCTGGAATATCACGTGACCATGTTTAAAAGCTCCGACTTGGATGCCCTTGATTGCGAAGCCACCGTGAAACTCAAAATCGACGGGGAGGAAACCCTCACAGCCGCCGAAGGTGACGGCCCTGTTAACGCCTTGGATACGGCCTTGCGCAAAACACTCGAGCGCTATTACCCATCTATCAAAAAGGTTGAACTCACAGATTACAAAGTTCGTATCCTTGAGTCACACCGGGGAACGTCCTCTCGAACGCGTGTTTTTATTTTATCTTCAGACGGACACAAACAATGGGGTACCGTGGGAGTCTCCGACAACCTTGTGGAAGCCAGTTGGATAGCGCTGGTCGACAGTTTCGACTATTACCTTCTGCGAAATCATAAGCGGTAGGAAAATTGAATCCCTGCGTGTGATCTGGTTAGACTAACACCGGCAGAATCCAACACCTCATCTAATTTCTACTTTGGTTTTGACGGGAACCAAATCGTAGAGCTTAACCATATCTTCGTTGCGGAGGCGAATGCATCCATCGGACTGAGGGGACCCAATTTTTTGTTCTTGGTTAGTCCCATGGAAGTAGATGTAACGGAAATAAGTGTTAGCGTTATGAGCCTCAAGTCCGTTTAGCCAGAGGATGCGCGTAAGGATCAGGTCTTTCTCGCAAAGCTCCGGAGGAGAAGTAATAGAATCCCAAACGGCACCCGCCCATACCCGACTTTTCAGAATAGCTCGGAGGGGCAGACCGTCACCCATTTTTTCCATGACCTCAAACTTCCCCAGCGGGGTGCAATGACTCCCCTCGACCGAACCCAAGCCGAATTTTGACGTTGAAACTGGAAACTCGCAAGAAACACAATCCCCAGACCGAACCTGGACGGTTTGCATCGGAATGGAGACGAATAGATTTAACTCTTGTGACTCAGCCATTTACCGGTAATTTATACCGCTCTATTTCCATATGAAAGCTAATCCTCACATTGCCATTGTCGGAGCCACTGGTGCCGTTGGAATCGAACTCCTTGAGACCATGGAACGCCGTGCGTTTCCAGTCGGTCACCTCACTCTCCTTGCCTCAGCACGGTCGGCGGGAAAAAAACTGACGTTTTCTGGTAAAGAATACTCGGTCAAAGAACTCACTCCGGATTCATTTCAGGGTGTCGATATCGCCATCTTCTCAGCGGGTGCCTCGATCTCCCGAGAATTTGCACCTCACGCCGTCAAAGCGGGCGCGGTGGTCATTGATAACTCTTCAGCCTTTCGCATGGACGATTCAGTGCCATTGGTCATCCCAGAAATCAATGCGCACGCCATTTCGTCGCACAAGGGTATTATCGCAAACCCGAATTGCACAACGGCTATTACGCTCATGGCCCTTTATCCTCTCCACAAACAATTTGGGCTCAAACGCATGATTGCATCGACGTACCAAGCCGCCTCGGGCGCGGGTGCTCAGGCCATGGAGGAATTGCAGCATCAAATTAAACAATTAGAAAAAGGCGAACTGGTCACTGTGAAGGCCTTGCCTTACCAGATCGCTTTTAACGTCATTCCTCAGGTCGACGTGTTTTTGGATTCGGGTTATACAAAAGAAGAAATGAAGCTGGCCAATGAAAGCCGTAAAATTCTAGATCACCCCGCCTTGAAAGCATCAGCAACCTGCGTACGTGTTCCTGTTTTGCGTGCACATGCGATCAGTTTGACCGCTGAGTTCGAAAAGGCGATCACCCCAGATTTAGCCCGCGCCGTTTTAAAGGACGCACCGGGGATCGACCTCATGGATGATCCTTCCACTAAATCCTACCCGATGCCGATTCAATACTCAGGTCAGTTTAATTGTGCCGTAGGCCGGATCCGGCAAGACTGTGCGTTGGATAACGCCTTGTCCCTCTGGGTCGTCGGCGATCAGTTGTTAAAAGGCGCCGCGCTGAACGCTATTCAGATTGCTGAAGAGCTTGCTTGAA
>JAWXCD010000018.1:0-7477 GCA_034440535.1 Verrucomicrobiota bacterium
CACACATTTGTTATGTGTGGAATAATTGATCCGCAAAAGCTCTTCATATTCAGCTTCATCCAACATTATTACACACATTTGTTATGTGTGGAATAATTGATCCGCAAACGTGGCGTTTAATGGTATGGGCATTACCATTTCCGGAAAATGCTCCCAAAGGGATTTCGTCGTAAAACCCAGTCTCTGAAAAAGAATCCCGAAGGGACTTGGGATTCGTTCGCGAGGATTCGCGAACAACCCACACATTTGGTGTACACGCGAACCCATGGCGGCATTAGAATTTTGGATGATGCTTCAAGCCGCTTTTTTGCGCTTGGGGTGGACAAGTTTTTTCGATTTCGCAGTGGGCTTCGAAATGGTCTTCGCTGGCACAGGCAGCTTTTTTGATTTCCCTTTATGCGCGGCCTCTAGGCTTTTTTGGAGGACAGCGACGAGATCAATAGTTTTCGTTGTTTTAGTTGTCTTGGTCGCCACTGAGGGTAACTCTTTTCCGCCTGAGGCAATCTTCTTTTCGACCATTTGCATGACCGATTCCTTGTAATCGTTTTTAAATTCTTCCGGATCCCATTTGTCCGCCATGCTATCGACGAGCTGACAAGCCATCTTCATTTCTTTATCACCCATCTTATGATGCGGAATTTTGAGATCTTCCGGTTCAACAAGTTCATCAGCAAAATGCATGACCTCAAGGATCAGCATGTCGTCCTTAGGTTTTACGGCGGCGAGGTATTGTTTGGTTTTGATAACCACTTTGGCGATGCCCATTTTCTTTTCGCCTTTAAGCGCGTGACACAACAGAGCATAAGCTTTGTCGCCCCCCTTTTCAGGTTCTATATAATAAGGCTGCGAAAAGTAAATAGGGTCCACCTCATCTAGGTCCACGAACTTCTCGATATCAATGCGCTGGGTTTTCTCGGGGTCAACTTTTTCGAAGTCGTCCTTATCAAAAATGACGTATGTCCCCTTCTCGTATTCGTAGCCTTTAACAATCTCCTCCCAAGCAACTTCCTTCCCATCGGTCTCGGCGACGCGCTTGTATTTAATAGGCGAATGATCCGTCTTCCGCAGCATGCGAAATTTTACGTCCTCAGTCGATGTTGTGGCCGAATACAACCCGATTGGGATATTCACCAAACCGAAGCTGATCGCCCCTTTCCAAATAGGCCTCATATACCCCTTGAATATGCTTGAGCCATGCCAGCTTCGGGGACTTCTTGGTTTTATGACTTGGTAAACCGCACCAATGGATGGTGTTGATCGAAGCTGTATTTCATCCAAGCCGATCGTTTACCAGGTAGGTAAGGGGCGTTACGTTTTTTAATGAGCATCCCTTCAAACCCTAAAAGACGACAGTGCCGCTCTATGTCGTTCAAACACCCGGACAAAGAAGGCGAAAGGCGCATCACGTTCTTGTCTCTCACTTGAAAAAAAAGCTCGTGGAGCAGCTGTTTCCGGTCGCGGTAGGGTTGTGGACACAAATCCCGTCCGTCGTTGTTCAAGCAGTCAAAGGCGTAAAAACATCGGTGCGTGCCAAGGCGTTGTTCTGACTTTTGATCCAACGCTGGGCGCCCGTCCGGATTAAGAATGACAATCTCTCCGTCTAACGTGAGCAGATCAGCTGGTATCGTCCGAGCGGCCATGGCGATGTCACGGAAATCGTGGGTGATATTTAATCCCTGGCGCGAGTACACAGTCACCTTGTCATGGATCTTTGTCAGGATCACGCGTAACCCGTTCAATTTCACCTCGTAAGCGAGATCCTGGGAGTCGCACAAGTGGTGGACGGGGCGAAAAAGCATCGGTTCGATAAAGTGCGGGAAAAAATAGTCAGCGGCCACTGGGTACCCTCGACGAGGAATAAACTTTTTCAACTATTTCCTTCTTGTTGATCGTAGATAGTCGTGATACCGTTCAAATGAACGGTATCACATCAGGGGGGTTATGCTTACAGATCGCCAGCAACAGGTTTTGAAATTTATTCAGGTCAACACACGGGAAAACGGGTATCCCCCATCGACCCGCGAAATCCAACAGCACTTTGGGTTCTCTAGTCAGACGACCGTGATGGATCATTTGCGTGCTCTTGAGTCGAAAGGAGAACTAAAGCGGGCACCTGGAAAAGCGCGTGGGTGTCGTTTCGTACGCGCGGTGGAGACGGTCGAGAGCATGCTTTCAATCCCTCTCTACGGCGAAATTCCCGCCGGCAATCCCCAAGGCCGGGAGCAAGAGTCGGAGGGGTTCGTGTCGATTGATCTCGCGTCCATCGGCCTGCCCTCAAATCCGCACCGGTCATTTGCTCTGAAGGTTAAAGGCGAATCCATGATCAACGCCCATATCATGGAAGGCGATATTGCCATCTTCGAATTTCGCAACCCCATGCCGGGTGACATTGTGGCCGCGCTCATTGACGGTGAAACCACTCTCAAACGGTACATCGTCGAAAACAAAAAGCCTTATCTCAAAGCCGAAAACCCGCGCTTTAAAAACCTTATCCCTGCCCAAGAGCTCGTCATCCAAGGAGTCATGATCTCCCTCGTCCGGACTGCCAGACCGTCGCCCCCCAGCGCGAAGAATTCAGCATGAGCTCTTTTTACCAGGATGTTCCGGAGTCATGATTATTCACCTGGATGCGGACGCTTTTTTTGCTTCGGTTGAACAAGCGGCAGACCCGCAATTACGGGGGCGGCCCATTGTTGTGGGGGGATTAAAACGGGGGGTTGTCGCGTCACCGAGTTATGAGGCGCGGAAGTTTGGCATTTATACAACCATGCCCACGGTCCGCGCGCGGAAGTTGTGCCCCCAGTTAATCATTCTTCCGGGGGACTTTGAGAAGTACGAACGGTTCTCGCGGTTCATGTTCAGTTACGCGTACGATTTTACGCCGATGGTGGAGATTGGGAGTATCGATGAAGGGTACTTCGACATCACGGGGTATCGCCGGAAAAACCCAATGGAAATCGCGGAAACAATTCGTAGTGCCATTAAGGATTCCCTGAAAATTTCCGTATCGGAAGGTGTTGGATCCAACAAACTGGTCTCACAAATCGCGTCCAAACTTAAAAAGCCTTTCGGGTTAACTGAAGTGAACCAAGGCTGCGAACGAACTTTTCTTGATCCTTTAAAAAACGAATGGTTACCCGGCGTCGGACCCCAACTCGGAGCCACGTTGAATGCGGCAGGTCTGGCGAGGATTGGCCAGATCGCGGAGGTTCCGGCTCATTTTTTAACTTTGTTAGTGGGGAAACAAGCCCCCGTACTCAAACAGTTTTCACTTGGGATCGATGATCGGCCTGTGATTCCTGAAGCCCCCGATGCGAAATCGTACGGTCAACAGGAAACGTTCGAAACGGATGTGACTGACGAAGAGTTCCTCCTCGCGACGCTGCGCCGGATGGCCGACACGCTGATGGCGAAAGTGCGGGCAGACGAGAAATCAATCCGCACGGTTACGGTCCGCATCCGGTACAATGACATGAGCGAAAACATGCGCTCGGAGAGTCTTGAGGAACCAACGTGTTTTGAGACGGACACCTATTCGCTTCTTGCGCGTTTGTTCAAAAAAGCATGGGAACGAAGGGTGAGCCTCAGACTTGTTTCACTCAAACTGTCCCACGTTTACACCGACCTATTTTCCGAGAGATTCGATTTTAATAACGGCGGATTGTCTCTCGCCAAAAATGTGGCGCTCGCCTCAGCTGTCGATCAGATTAAACGTGCAATGGGCCGACAAGCGGTTATGCGCGGGCACGACCTCTGGCTCAAAGCCCGTGACGAAAAACCGCGCGAAGACTTGAACCGCTTCGCCACTGTCCATTCCTCGCACGAACCTTACGGCGAAGAACCCTCCCCGGCTGATGACTACGTGGACGCGCACAAAGCGAACGCGGGTGTCACCTTCGTAGGGCGCGAGTGGAGCGGCACAGGGCGTCCGCCTATGCGTGAACAAACCCGACAGATCGCCGTAAACAAAGCGGGGCTTAACATTCACACCCCGCCCGCCTGCATTACACCGCTCCCTTTGCTCAACGTTAAAAGCCAATACAGTTTTCTCGACTCGACGCTCTCCTTGGCGGTCCTTCTTCTGCAAGCTGAAAAATCGGGGATCCGCGCTGTGGCGATCACTGACCCGAACCTGCACGGCGCTGTCGAATTCTTTAACCTAGCGAAATCAGTCGGGATCAAACCTGTGACGGGCGCAGAGTTGAGATTCTGCGACCAGAGGTTTGACCCACACTTTAACCTCCTGCAACCGTCAGCATCGGGGCACACCAAAACGCATCCTTCACGGATCAATGTGTATGTGAAAGACAAAACCGGATACCAAAATCTCTGCCATCTGCTGAGCCAATCGCATCTGACTTGGGCTATGTACATGGACCACCGGGAAGGCTTGATCCAACTCCCCGCTCAAACCTTTCAAGCACGCCGGATTATGGGGATCGACAAAAGGCGGATCTTCGCGCCTGAGGTTCGGTATTTAAAACCGGACGACAAAATTAAATACGAAATCGTTCAGAGCATCCGGACCTTGACCCGACTGCATCAGGATCATCCTAGGAAACGGCGCGGATCCGATTTCCATTTCCTGAATCCAGCGGAGTCTTTTGGGATCAGTCAACACAACGCCTGCAGTCTGCATGCTTCGCTGGACCTGGTCGAGGAATGCTCGTTTGAGTTGGAACTGGGGGGCCTGCGATTTCCTCATTACCATCCGGCGGACGGAACAAACGCTCATGCCTTTCTCCGGACATTAGCTCTGGCGGGAGCTCGGCAACGGTACAACGGAACAACCTTAGAAAGGGTGCTGTTGCAGGTGGACGAGGAACTCAGAATTATTACGGAAGTCGGGTACGAAGAATACTTCCTTCTCGTCTGGGACATTTTGCAGGAATGCCGGAAACTCCGGATCGATTGGATTACGCGCGGGAGCGCAGCGGATTCGCTTGTTTGTTATTGCTTGGGAATTAGCACGGTGTGTCCGGTTCGGTTCGATTTATACTTCAAACGATTCCTGAACCCCGAACGTATGGCCCTCAATAAATTGCCCGATATTGATATCGATTTCGCACACGACCGGAAAGACGACGTGGTGGATTTGATTTTTCGAAAACACGGTTCACACCACGCGGCGATAGTGGGCGGGTTGAGCACTTACCAAGGGCGCTCGGCTTTTGCCGATATCGCCAAGGTCCTCGGCGTGTCGGAGTACCAGATCCGGCGGGTCACGGAACATATTCCTTATTCACGGGCTTCCACCTTGAAGGATTCGATTAACTCATCACTGGAAACGCGCGATTTGCCTTTAGACGAAGAACCTTACAAAAGCGCCTTAGAACTCGCTTCAATTCTAGACGGCTTTCCGCGTTACCCAAAAATGCACCCCTGCGGCGTGGTTTTGTCACGTGATCCCCTCCACCACTTGACGCCCCTCTTCCAAAGTCATAAAGGTTACCCCACCACCCATTTTGATATGGATAGCGTGGAGGCCGTGGGGTTAATCAAAATGGATATCCTTGCCCAAGGCGGACTAGCTGCCATGCGCGATGCGATAAGGATGATCGATCACCAAGGTCATGACCTGACACGGTCCGGCCTGTGCCCAAACCTAGCGGACGAGGGCACGATTCATGATCGGTTCAAATTTCTAGAACCGTGGTCGGACCCGAACGTGTGGGAAATGATTTCCTCAGGCAACGCCCGCGGGGTACATCATATTGAAAGCCCGGCCATGATTTCCCTCTGCCGGATGTGCAACGTGCAGGATATCGATTGTTTGATCGCGATTGTGTCGGTCATCCGGCCGGGTGCAGCGAATGAAATGAAAAAGGTCCAGTTCGCGCGGCGTTATCAGAAACTGGAGGAACCGCAATATATTCATCCGTCACTCGAACCAGTGCTCAAATCGACCTATGGCGTCATTGCGTATGAAGAACATATCCTCCAAATCTGCGAAGCGTTTGCAGGGATCACTCCCGGTAAAGCGGACACCCTGCGCCGGGCGTTAACCAAAGAAAACACTGCCGCGATTGAGGCAGCCTTGCCGCCCTTTATCGAGGGGGCGAAAGCCATGGGCCGGACGGAGGCAGAAATCACATCGGTGTGGGACTTCATTTATTCATTTCGGGGCTATGCTTTTTGCCGAGCACACTCCACCGCTTACGGGGTCGAGGCATACCAGGCGGCTTATCTAAAATGTTATTTCCCGATCGAGTTTATGGCGGCGGTTCTTTCCAACGGTAAAGGGTTTTACTCTTCCTTGGTTTACTCACTGGAAACACGGCGCCTGGGGATCGGATTCCTTTTACCAGACATCAATGTCTCCCTTTTGGATTACGCCCCAGAACCACCGGTCACACCCCCGCGCGGGACGGATGCGCTGACGGATTCCCCAGTGCTCGAGGCATCAAGTCAGCAGTTCATTCGGGTTCCGCTCCGGACGGTGAAGGGACTGTCCCAAGCCACGCTGGGCCGCTACTGGATAGAGCGTCAGAAAAAAGAATTTGTCTCACTCGAAGATTTTTACATCCGCGTGCACCCCGACATCCCCGAAATGGAAATCCTCATTCGCACAGGTGCTTTTGACCGGTTCGGCTACACTCGCACCGGCCAATTCTGGCAATGGAAACAGCTTTACCTCAGCTGGGGAAAAGCCGACAAACACGGTCAGGGCGAACTCTTCGCGCCATCCGATAACAAAGTCCAAATCCCCACTGTGCCCTTAACTGAACCGACCCTCCTCGACCGTCTTAAAGACGAAGCTGAGCTCATCGGATTTTCCGTTTCCGCCCACCCCCTGGATCAATTCCCCGCCATCGCGTGGGATACCTATTGCCCCATCAAATCCCTTCACCAATTCCCCAATCAAACCGTAGTCATCTGTGGTTTGATTATTGAAGAACGCGTCCACAGCCAGTCCACCGGGGAACTCATGAAATTCATATCCTTGTGCGATTACACCGGAATGGTGGAAACCGAACTGTTCAGCAAAACCTACAAGCGCTTCGGCCTCGCCACCGTCCGCCACCCCGTAGTAGAACTCACCGGCATCGTCCACCCCTTCGACAACGGCCTCGGCTTCACCCTCCAAGTTGATCAAGTCCGTGAACCCCGCGCCACGTAATGCCGGGGAATCTCGTTGGGCTTCGTTGCTCGGTCAACTCGAGGTTTAATGGTATGCGAATTACCATTTCCAAAAAAGAATCCCAAAGGGATTTCGTCGTAAAACCCAGTCTCTGAAAAAGAATCCCGAAGGGACTTGCTACAGAGCTCAAGCTCTAAAGGAAGAATCCCTCTGGTATTCGTCGCAAGAACTCGTGGGCATCTTATTCATTTAAATTGAGACGCAACCCCTTTGGGGTTGTGCGGATTTTTCCGCAATACCCAGGGTAGCTTTGCAACCCTGGGCTATGTGGCGGAATCCCTTTGGGATTCGTTCGCGAGGATTCGCGAACAACCCACACATTTGTTATGTGTGGAA
>JAWXCD010000019.1:0-3985 GCA_034440535.1 Verrucomicrobiota bacterium
AAGGGGACGAAGTTCAAAAAGGAGAACGCATTGGGATGATTAAATTCGGGTCGCGCACAGAGCTTTACATTCCTATGGACTGTGAAGTGACGGTTAAGGTGGGCGACGCAGTCAAAGGCGCATCAAGCGTTATCGCGAGGAGGATGTAATGGACGATCAACAACCTAAAATTTATTTATTACCCAACCTGATGACCGCAGGAAATCTTTTTTGTGGTTTCTTTGCAATTAACAAAATTATTCTCGGTGGCCTTCATCCCGAACAAGCTGTGCACAACTACAAGCTGAGCCTGCTCTTGATCATAGGAGCCTTTGTATTTGATTTCTTAGATGGACGGGTTGCGCGGATGGGCGGGTTTGAAAGTCCCTTTGGAATTCAATTTGATTCCCTTGCGGACCTTGTCTCGTTTGGGTTAGCTCCAGCGTTGTTGATGGTTAATATAGTGCTAAAGGACTTTGGTCCCGTATCGTGGTTGATCGCTTTTGTTTATCTCGTCTGTGGAGCATTGCGATTGGCGCGGTTTAATTGTTTAGCCATGCAAGGTCACAAATCGCCAACAACGGATTTCGTTGGATTTCCGATTCCAGCGGCAGCGGGTGTTATTGCATCGCTGACATTATTCATGATGTGGCTCAATGACAGTGAGAAAGATCTCGGGCGTTGGAGATTTGCTTTGCCGGCGCTTACGCTATTTTTATCTTATATGATGTTCAGCAAGTTCAAGTACCCTAGCTTTAAGACTATTGATTGGAAGACCCAGTTTAGCCTGACCAAACTCTTGATAGTCATAGTGCTTTTGGGACTCATTGGATTTTTTCATCAAGTCATGCTCGCCGTGATTTTCCTAGGATACCTACTCTATGGATTTTTCAGACCCTTCATTTCCCCACGTATCCGTCAGGAAATAGAAGAAGGCGACGATAACGAAGGGTCGTAAAGAGGTTTACGGTTTTACACGCTCAAGATGAGAACTCTGAGCAGGTTTAGAGGCTTTATAGTTCGCTTTTACGATGGAGGGCGGGCGCGGCATCCCCGAAAGGTCAGCAGACCTCGTTGCCCTAATCTCTTACAGGTGTAACCCAAGACCACCGTAATAAACTTTGTCGCGGCCCCCTGAGATTGTTTTGTCCAAGCCATAGTCTTCCCATCTAAAGAACACTTTGTACGCAGGACGTTGAAACCCGGTTTCAAAAAGCATTTCAGGTGAAGCTGCCCCGAACCCGCCTTGGCCTTTGAGGTAAGGAACATATCCTTCAATCGTAGCAATGTTCCAATTTAATCCTGCTTCAGAACTGATAAGGGGACGATCTCCGCTAGAAAGAACTGTTAAGCCCATAGCAAACATCCATTCAAACTGGTTAATCCACGCAGTGCGTTGCTCGAAAATTTCGGGATGAGCGTATGGAGATTGCCAACCTGTTGTGGTTATTTTAACTCGAGGAAGTTGATTGATGCTTCCTTCCTTGTCGTAACGATTTGGGTAGCCCGAAGAAGCTTTGTTTTGACTCGCCACAAGTGCGGCATCGGCATCAAAAACGTGATCGCTTCGATGAAAAAGCTCAGCACCGACGAGCAGTGGTTGCCCGTTACTCATAATTTCCCAGCCATCGGTCATTTCGAGGGGCGTCCGCAAACCCAAATCGACATCATACAAAGAATTATCAAAGTCCGAACCGCCCCCATAAAACCGGCGGTTTGCATAATCCAGATAAAAAGTGACAGGCTGCCCAGCCATTTGGAAATTAAAAATGTCAGCGTGAACGTTGAACTGGTCGAGATAATCCCCATCAAAACCAAACCCAATATCGTATTGGCCCCATACTTTCGATAGAATGTCACCATCGCGCCAATCGGCGATAGTAGTTCCCAGAGGGGTTTCCCGACGAGATTCGATGGCGAACCCAAAGAGGACCCCGTCATCGTTCTGCATATAAAAATCATTATCGTGATTTCCATAATAATGCGCGAAGAGGTCCAAACGACTGCCGTTAACAGTGGTGATACCGAAAGTAGGTCCGACCTCGGCGAGGTAGCCGATATCAGTTCCCTCATTGGCCGTAACAACTTTGGCTTCAATATCTAGGCCTGGCCGGTGAGAAATATTTTTGGAACCTTCTAGGAAATACAAGTCCCAGACCCGGTACCGTACAAACCCATCTAAAAACCAATCGGCATCCACGTTATCAGTGCCAATGTAGGGTCCGGCTTCGGCGTACCACTCCAAACGCTTTCCTAATGAACGGTACGGAGTCCCAGCCCCGATGATCGCTTTAAAAGCTTCCTCGCGCCCCACGGAATCAGCTTGGAGTGAGCGTTGGTAAGCTCCCCCGGTGCGGAGTGCAATATCTTCAGAAAATTCATAATCAACCCTCAGTTCATCGAGTGAATTTAACGCCTCCACTTGCTGACCTGTTTCACGGACAAACGGCGTGTTATCTTTGCGCACTTGGTAAAGGAACAGTTTATTCATTTTCCAAAGAGGCATAATGATTTCGTCCTCCACGATAAACGAGTGATCGCCAGAGGCATAGGCCCCACCCTTTGCTTTAATGGAAGGGCCAGGAAGCGCGTCATTTTTGACTTTGGAGATGAGACTATCCTTTAAGAGCGCAGGCTTTTTCGATGTGTCGGATTTAAGAGTTGGCGTCGGCTCAGCACCAAAAGAAATGCATGTCGTGAGAGCAGAGAATAAAATTAGGTGAAGAAACTTCATTTAGGGGGTATCGTTGAAATTAAATTGGTGGGCTCGATTATTCATTTATACGTAAAAAGTCAACCTGAATGTGGCTTTTTTCAACCTGATTTTAAGAACAAGCACCAGATTTAAGCTTGATACGATAGAAATTAAGGAGGATATTTTATCCTGCAAACGACTCAATTAGCTGGTTTAGATCGGGGAATTGGGGGGGATAACAAAATATTTTGTTAAAACACTTGTCAATTTTCAACGGACATGGCAGTTTACACACCCTTTTTAGAAAAAACAATAAACACGGTCGGTTATGAGTTACGTTATTTTAAAGTCTGGAAGTAAACAATACAAAGTCACTGAAGGCGAAACCTTCACGATTGAAAAGCTTGAAGGTCTTGAAGTTGGCAAGGATTTGGTCCTTACCGATGTTCTTATGGCTGCGAATGGCGATAAAATCAGTGTCGGCAACCCTCTTGTTAAAGGGGTCTCTGTCACACTTGAAGTTATCGATCCCCTGCACAAGGCCAAAAAAGTCATTGCCTACAAATTCCGTCGTCGCGAAGGTTACCATCGCACAGTCGGGCATCGTCAGCGCCAGACTAAGGTCAAAGTTAAATCCATTACATTTTAATATACTAAGGAAGTTATGGCTCATAAAAAAGGTCAAGGTTCAGTCAAAAACGGTCGCGATAGCGTTAGCAAACGTCTGGGCGTCAAACGCTTCGGCGGCGAAACTGTCAGAGCAGGAAATATTATTATCCGCCAACGCGGTACAAAATTTTCTCCAGGTCGTAATATTGGAATGGGTCGCGATTATACACTTTTCGCCCTCATTGACGGCGTAGTTAAATTCGATCGTGAAGGCAGACGCGTTAATATTACTCCACTCGAAGTTCCTGCTGAAGCTGCGAACTAAATTTTAATCTCCACGTTAAAAAGCCCGATTTCGTCAGAAATTGGGCTTCTTTTTTTTATTACGATAAGATGGTATGCACCATCCATGCGCCGTCCTATTTAGAGGAAAACTCAAGCGCGGTCACAACACACACACAGCACGTAAGACGTAAAGAAAAGCGCAACTACAGTTGCAAGCAACAGAGAGCTCTCGGTTATTCTCTGCCTAGTGTAGGTCGTCATAAATTGAGTAACTTATATGGAACCAGTTAAAAAGTTTGACGGTCTACATTTGGGGTGGCTCGGCAACTCTAAGATTGGGGTGGAATCCCTCTGGTATTCGTCGCGAGAATTCGCGGGCATCTTATTCATTCAAATTGAGACGCAACCCCTTTGGGG
>JAWXCD010000020.1:0-42402 GCA_034440535.1 Verrucomicrobiota bacterium
GACGGTTATTTACAGCATCGATTTTTTAGAAGCATTGCTTGCTCATCCTCCCTTAAAGCAACGCAATCTGTTGACCTACGCAGAAAGTTATTATCGGGATAAGACTCAGTACGCAGAGTTTTTAAAGCGGCATGGAAATTTGAAATTTGGTTTCATTAACATGCAGTTTGCAGGATATGAAATGCACCAAAATGAAGGGCACTGGCATACCCTGATGAGCCAACCCAATGTGGAAGTCAGATAAATGACTGCACAAGATCAAACATCTTTAATGGCTCATGGAAAGAGACTTTTCGGATACTTCAACCGACATTCACCAGAAATATGCAGCAGCGTTAAGGAATGGTGTCTGCGCCAGGGTAAGGGTCCTGTCAAAGTCCTACGCCAGTCTTTCGTTTGGAATGTGCCTCTTCCTGTGGGTGTGCTTCCTGTTCCTTCCCAGTTTAGTTCCGTTTCAGAGGTAAGAGTGCCCGAAAAATACCTCGTGACTTTGCAAGGTTGTCGTATCACTGGATATGATGGTTTTTTAGTTCTGCCCGATGGCTCCTTTTGTCAGGAAGCAGCCTGGCTAGAATTTTTGCTCACAAAACATCCTGCCTACTACCAGCGCTGGAACTTTGCGCACCTTCGTCAAATCAAAATTAAAGGACCAGTTTATTCGTTAATGAGTATTTGGTGTCGGGAACATTATCACTGGATTCACGATGCGCTGCTTGGATTATTTTTGGTTAAAGAATGTCTGCCACCTGAAACTCGATTTGTTATCCCCCATGGTTTGAAGCACTATCAGGAGCAAGCCCTGGAGGTTCTAGGGATCAGTCGGAAGCAGTGTATTGTGTTCGATGGTAAAAGTGATCTTTTTCCAGAGCAATTATGGTTTGCGCCTCCGACAGTGTTTACGGGATTCGATGAACCTGATTCCATTAAGTGGTTGTCATCTATTCTGCTAAAAGACCGACAGAAAACGAACTTGGGGACGAAAAGAATCTACATAAGTCGCCGAAATGCGTTGTTCAGGAGGATTTCAAATGAAAATGAGATTTCTCAACTTCTTAAAAGTTTTGGATTTGAGGAAGTAGTATTGGACGACACAATGGATTTGAATCATAGGATCGAACTATTCTCGAATGCCGGCGTTGTGCTTTCGGTTCATGGAGCAGCAATGATGAATCTCATGTTCTGTCGACCAGACACAAAGGTGATTGAGATCTTTGAAGAAACCAATATCCGCCCATATTATTGGGTGATGGCAACGACAAAACATTTGGATTACCAATTTTTAATAGGAAAAACAGATACCTCCGCGAAAGCTGCAGAAGCAGATATTTACGTGTCCCCGGAAAGCTTGAAGGAAGCCCTTCAAACGCTTTGATTTATAATCTTAAAATCCCTTACAAATGAATTTTATCAAAAGATGTTTGGTTTGGCCGCACAACTATTTGTTCAGAAACCAGACCACGTTGCGGCACTTGGACAACCTTCTAAATCCTGTGCGATGGGGGCATCGCCGGAGGGTAAGTCCGGTGGCTTGGAAGCTTGCAGAAAAAGCAATCGATACGGGAGCACTTCACAAACAATTTGAGTTATCGCATCTGTTTAGTCTCGTAGAAGGAGTTAAGCCCAAGGTTATTGTGGAAATTGGGCTGGATGTCGGCGGTACTTTTGGGACATGGCATCACCTCGTGGGTAATCAGTGCCAAATAATCGGACTCGATATCAAGATTCCTGATCAATTTAAAACGCCCACTCCCAATCATTTCATGCTTGAAGGCGACTCACATTCGGAAACAACTTTAGGTTCTCTGAAAAAAATGATGAGTGCGCCTATTGATGTTTTATTCATAGATGGGGACCATTCGTTTAATGGGGTAAAAATGGATTTCGACATGTACAGTCACCTCGTTCGAAAAGGAGGCATCGTGGCTTTCCATGATATTAACCCAGATAAACATGAACTCTTCGGACAAACGACAAATGCTGACAGCGGTAAGGTGTACAAATTTTGGGAGCAAATTAAAGGTCAGTTTCGTTCTGAGGAGTTTATTGAAAAATCTGGGCAGGATGGTTATGGCATCGGGGTTGTTTTTATTGATTGATAACTACGATGAACCGGGAATTAAAAGTTGCTGTTGCAGTTCTCAATTGGAATGGGATTTTCCATCTTGAGCATCTCATGCCCACTCTTTGTGAGGCCGTGAAGGTTTATGGGAAATTGTGTCCCATCATTATCCTGGATAACCGCAGTACAGAAGGGGATCGGGAATGGTTGGCCCAGCACTATCCTCAGGTGGAAGTGATGCTAGCTCCGACAAATGATTATCTTTATTCGTACAATTGGCTGATGGATAATCGGGATGAGGATGTTGTTGTTTTTTTGAATAATGACCTTCGAGTGGCCCCTGATTTCCTCGCGCCACTCCTTGAGCATTTTGTGGATGATGAGGTATTTGCTGTCGGCGCAAAGTCCTATGATTGGGATGGTAAAATTGTAACTGTGGGGCCGTACCACGCTCGACAGCATCACGGATGGATTTATTTTGAAAATCGGACGGATTTAATTGATGTGCCTCGTCCGACATTCTTCTCGTGTGGCGGGTTCATGGCTGTCAGTCGGAAAAAGTTTTTGAAGCTCAAGGGATTTGATCCTTTGTTTCGTCCGGCATATTTTGAGGAAACCGATTTGTGTTATAGGGCATGGCAGATGGGTTGGAAGGTGCTTTATGATCCTCGCAGCGTGGTTTTTCACCGGGAAAACGGCTCGATTGCTGGCCGGGCAGCCCAATTAATGGCCACAAATCATTTATTGTTTCAATGGAAACACTTCCGAAAGATCCAAACAATTATTAAGCGTTATATTTACACGGCTTATCAAATAAGAAATTCATCTTGTGTTGTTTCCGGAATGAAAAAGCAAGCTTATCAAGATGCTTGTACAAAATGGCAGACTCGAGCGGACTCAATTGTTAGAACGGCTTTAATCGGTTATCCACCAATATTTTTCGAAACTATTCAGTTTGAAAGGGACTTATTATGAAGACATGTTTGGTCACAGGAGTGGCGGGTTTTATCGGAAGTCATGTGGCAAAGGATTGTCTTAAACAAGGCTACAAAGTTATCGGGGTGGATGACCTCAGTGGCGGAGTGCCAACCAATGTGCCAGATGGCGTTGAGTTTATTGAAGGCTCCTGCGGTGATGCCGATTTGCTTGACCGGATTTTTACAGGAAGAAAAATCCACTATATTTATCATCTGGCTGCTTATGCAGCGGAAGGTCTCTCCCACTTTGTACGGGTTTTTAATTACAAAAATAACCTGCTCAGCTCAGTGGCCTTGATCAACCGGGCTGTTAACCATGACGTTGAATGTTTTATTTTTACGTCGTCGATTGCTGTGTATGGGAAAAACCAGTTACCAATGAGCGAGGAAATGGTGCCATTGCCAGAGGACCCCTATGGCATTGGAAAGTATGCGGTTGAATTGGATTTAAAATGTGCGCATGAAATGTTCGGGTTGAACTACGTCATCTTCCGCCCGCACAACGTTTATGGTGAGAACCAAAACATCGCGGATAAATACCGCAATGTTATCGGTATTTTCATGAATCAAATACTTCAAGGAATGCCGATGTCGATTTTTGGTGATGGAAAACAGACGCGGGCTTTTACTTATGTCAGGGATATCAGCCCGATCATTGCGAGGGCTCCTCAGATGCCGGAAACATTTAATCAGGTTTTTAATATCGGCGCAGATCGGGTTTGTTCGGTTTATGATCTGGCTGGTCTGGTTGCTCAAGCAATGGAAGTAGAAGCGAAGATAAACCTTTTGCCTGCCAGAAATGAGATATTGGATGCCTATGCGAGCCACGAGAAATGTCGACGCATTTTCGGAATGAATGAACAAACAGCATTATTGGATGGATTGATACACATGGCAAAATGGGTCAAGTCATCGGGGCCACGGTCCACCGTCCGCTTTAATGATATCGAGATAAGGAAAAATCTACCTGCTTCTTGGCAGTAAAGAGTTCAGGGTCGCTGTCTTTGCTTGGTTCAGCCTTCATTTTAAAAATACTGGCTGTTTGTGATGAGTCCAATTTTTTCAATAATCACTCCTCTTTTCAACAAAGCTCCTTACATAAAGGGAACGATTGATTCGGTTTTAAGCCAAACAATGGGCGACTGGGAGTTTGTTGTGGTGAACAATGGGTCCACCGATCATGGGCAGGCCATTGTGGAAGAGTATCGGGATGTTCGGCTGAAACTTATTCAATGTCAAAGATCAGGACCAGCTGCTGCACGGAATGATGGTTTAAAGATTGCCCGAGGCGATTATGTTGTGTTTCTGGATGCAGACGATCATTTAAACAAAAGGTATTTGGAATCACAACTTTCAGTGGCTCAAAGCACTGGTGCAGATTTGATTGCAAGCGGGTGGCGGGAGAGGCGGAGGATTGAAGCTGGGAATTTCGAAGATATTTATCACCGCCCTGCATGTGAGGACAATCCGGCACTCTTGAAGTATGTCTCCGTTTCCTCGGCGCCATGGGCCGTTCAAGCTGTCATTATTCGAAGAGAAAGGGCGCTCGCACAACCTTGGGATGAAAGTGGTCCATTGGTCCCGGCGGAAGATGTGGTTTATTGGTTCCGTTTGTTACAGTCGGCAACTATTGCGTTCAACCCTGAAACGTTAAGTGATTATTTTAGCCAACTTCCCGGGGCTCGTAACATTGATCAGGATACGGAACGATGGGTGGAAGGGTGCCTTTTGCGACTGAGACAGAATATTGATTTTCTGAACACCACGAGCGAAGCAGATGGATTACATTACGAATATCTTTTTCGCGTGGCGGAATCGCTTTGGCTTCAAGCTAAAGCCAAAAACCTGACACAATGTGCAGGACATTTGCAGGCGATTTCTGAAGAGTTTTTATCCTCATATATTAACAAAACAAAGGGACCAAAGGCCGGATTGCGTTTAAGGATGATTGTGGGTTTGAACGGTTTTCAACATTGCAGAAGGTTTATTACCTGATGGAAAAAACGTATTATGAAGCGTATGCGGAACTTGACCGGCGCAACTGGTGGTTCACCAGCCGGGCCCGCATAATTGAGGCGGTGGTTCGGCGGTGGAGTCCGGCAAAAGAGACTGGGCTGGTTTGCGACGTTGGGTGCGGGCCGACCACAACTCTTTCAAGCCTGCTTTCTCCTTCATATAACGTGGTGGGGTTGGATGTATCGCCAATCGCCGTTGAGGTGGCAAGGCGTCATGGAAGAAATGCGATCGAATGTTTGTCGCTCTCGGAATATGTTTCAAGCGGTCAGAAGGCCGACCTGATTTTGCTCCTGGATGTATTGGAGCATGTGCAGGACGAGGCTTCTTTTCTTGCAGAAATATGCGGGGCATTAAAACCAGAAGGAATTTTAATCATGACAGTTCCCGCTTATGCCTGGTTATGGAGCCCTCATGATGAAGTGAACCACCATTTTCGAAGGTATACCCGGAATCAAGCTCTTAGGACATTGAAGGCAAATGGATTCGAAAGTGTTCATTCCTGTTATTTTAATACCTTTCTATTTCCCCTAGCAGCAATGAAAAAGTTAATGGATAAACTGCGAGGTCCTTCAGGTGCAACAGACTACAATGACAGGCCCCCTCAATGGCTAAATGAAATATTGAATGCCATTTTTTCCTCGGAACGGTGGTTCGTGCCATGGATGGGATTCCCCTTTGGAGTTTCAATTTTGGCAATCGCCAAAAAACAGAAATAATTTGTCTGGATATTGAATGAGCAAAACCCCGAAAAAGATCCAGCTCTTGACCCTGATGCCATGATGCCTTTTACCTATACACTAACTCTCGCTATTGTTCGATGAATACTCAAAAAATCCTTCTTTCAATTGTTATCCCTCTTTTTAACGAGGAGGAGGTTTTCCTTCTTTTGGAGGAGCGCCTGTTAAAACTTGCCGAAACAATCAAAGATTCTTTTGAAATCATTTTGATCAATGACGGGAGTATGGACAAAACAGGAGAGCTCATTTCAAAACTGACGGCCAAGGACCTCCGCTTCAAGGGAATCCATTTTTCAAAGAATTTCGGTCATCAACTCGCCATCACTGCTGGATATGATTTTGCGCAGGGTGACTATGTGCTGGTGCTAGATGGAGATTTGCAGGATCCACCGGAACTTGTCCATGAGATGCTCCAGGAGTGTCAGCATAATGGTTTTGATATTGTTCTGGCACGTCGCAAACAAAGGCAGGGCGAAACAATATTTAAAAAACTTACGGCCAGTTTATTCTATTGGCTGATGAGAAGAGCGATCGATCCAAATCTCCCGGGCAACATCGGAGATTTTAGAATGATGAATAGGAAGGCTGTTAATGCTTTGAACCGAATGCGGGAAAAGCACAGGTTTATAAGAGGTATGGTCGCTTGGGTAGGATTTAACCAAAAAATTATTGAATTCGAACGGCCGCCCCGTGCGGCTGGGGAAACAAAATATCCTTTGAAAAAAATGGTCCGATTTGCATGGACAGCAATCACTTCTTTTTCAGCGGTCCCGCTTTATGTGGTTCTTGGTGTTGGTATGATCGTGTTTGGGTTTGGCCTTTGTTACAGTATTTTTGCCCTGTATATGAAATTGTTCACTGACAAAGTCCAACCAGGCTGGACAGCGCTGATCATCTTTCAATTTATTTTCTCTGGATTTACGATGATTGCTTTAGGCGTCTTGGGCTCCTACGTTGGAAAAATTTTCGAAGAGATCAAGGACCGTCCTTTGTACATTGTTGATCGAGTTGATGGATTGAAGTCCCTAATCGAGCCTCAAGAATGAAAATTTCTATTCCCCGCATGAGTACACAGGCAATCCGTCCTCTTTCTCTACTGATGCCACTGCTTTTTGTTCTTATATCGATTTTAATACTCATTGGGACAACGTGGAATGCATCTCCTGGACTGCTGGATGAGCACAGAATTTCCCATAATGAAGCAACGCACCCTGTGAGTGATTATTGGACACTCAGCTACGATAAAGAACGAATGCGCCCTGTTTATTGGACATATTACCATTTTGTATTCAACACAGGAGGTGCTTATGGATGGAAGTTTTTCATCCAGACCTTGTTTTTTATTGTTACAGGATGCTTGATTGGGGCATGCATCACCTCAGTTACAAAAAATGAAGTCGTAGGTGGTGGTATCGCTGTATTATGGCTCTTTCAGGCATCTGCGGCGGAAAACCTGTTCACGCTTGGTAAACCTGAAATTTTACTTTCGTTTCTCATAATAGCTTCCTTTTTACTGGCCAACCGGTTTGTCAGAAATTGGAATTGGGTATTGCTGGCTGGCAGCCTTTGCCTGACAGGAATGGCTATTTTGACTAAAGAAACCGGGGTTGTTGCGTTGGTGGCTTCATTTATACTTGTCCTTGGGGCGGGGTTAAAGGTCACGCGCCAGAAAATGATTGCTGCAACTTGCCTACACGTTTTGACGGGTCTGATTTTTGTTGTGCTTCCAAGACTATTGAAGCCAAAAGAGGCAGCTCAATATGTCACTTTTGAATTTTCACCCCGTTCAGTAGCTTATAATTTGTATGCTTATCTTATTAATTTTCCAGAACTGGCACTCTTAGCCGGTGTGGTCGTTTGCCTATTAATTGGGCAATTAAAGAAAAACAAGTTAAGTGCTTTCCCTCACTCGCTTATTTGCGCGAGCAGCACACTGTTAGCGGCAGTGTCGTATATGGTTATATTGGCCATCTGGCGTTGGCCAGGCGGGTACTATCTTCTACCTGTTTCACTTTTACTTTTGCTTTCGTTAGGATTTTGCCTGACTGAGCCTCTCAAAACGTCACGTAATGTCATGGTGCTTTTGATCTGCCTTTTTGTAATTTTTAACATAATTGGATTTGTCTCTGTAGGATACCTTCAGAAACAGGTTGTTCATTTGCACAATACAATGATTGAAAAAGCAGTGAAGCTTTCAAAACCGGGGGACATTATTGTTTTGATTGCTGAAGATTTATCAAGCGAAGTGCTTTTTGAAACTCAATTACATGTTTCGAATAATCTGGAGCGTTCCGATCTGAAGATCATCCCCTGGAAAAATAATAAACATTTGATATTGAAGGATGGCGACATTGTGATTGATCGTTCCTTTGAAAATAGTTTTATCCGACATACCAGATATATGCAGGAAGTGAGCTTCTCAGCGGTTCCAATCCCAGGGAAGCTTATTTCGGAGCAGGGTTTTAGCTTCTTGAATTTGAATCTAGGCAGCAAAATCTCAAAGACAACGCGGGTCTCCTACAGGATAACCATGGTGAAAGAATCGGGTGTATTTGAGTAATATAAAATACGGCATTGTCGTTACCTCAAATTAGAACTCTGGCACACGTGAACTTCCGGATCGTATCGAAAAGTGGGCCCGGGATAGGTTTGGCTTTTTGTGGGACGAGACTCTTAAAAGGTTATTTTGCACAGATCGCCGGCTTGATGCCCAGATGGGTGACGATTGCGGTAAATTGAAATGATTTCATTAGCCACAACCGTTTTAAATAACCGAAAAGATGATGCCGATTTTCTCAACGCTATTTGCAAACAGACCCGCAGAGCAGACGAGATAGTCATCGTGGATGGTGGCTCTCTCTACGGTACTTTATGGGTAAAAGGGGGGGGCTGATGGTGAGATTGAGGAATCAAAAGGTGCTACGGTGGATCATTGCTTTATTTGCGCTCATCGGTTTGCTGTGTTTGCCACTCGGGGTTCTTTATATTCAATCAGAATATTTCCGCTTTATTGCCGGAGAACAAATGACCCACAAACTGTCTAAAATACACCAACTGAAATGGGTGTTTCTGGGGGATAGCATAACGGCAGGGGGACGTAATTGGGGAAGCCGTTTGGGCGATGGACCATTGAATTCCATAAATCTGGGAGTTAATGGTTATACAATCAGACAAGTGGTGACATTATTGCCCAAAGCTCTGGATTATCATTCGCACTTTATAGTCATAACGGCGGGAACGAATGATCTATTGATTGATTCCGTGGATGATGAGGCCATTTTGTCGGATTGGTCTCGGTTGATGTCCGTGATCCCTCAAGAAAGAAAAACAGAGGTGATTGTCTGTTCCATTCCGATTATGCGTGATTCGGGCTTTGATAGTCGTATTGCCGGACTGAATTCAAGATTGAAATTACTGGCGGAAGAAAGAGGGATGATATTTGTGGATATTAATACCAGTATGTTAGGATCGGGGATTGAGCGTGACTTGATCTTTGTTGATGGTGTCCATCTGAGCGAAAAAGCTTATCGAGTTTGGGCCGGACAATTGTCAGGAATCCAAGCAAATCGCAAAAATTAAGTGTCTTTAGCTCCCTGTTTATAATTAATAGTAACCAAAACATCAATCTTCCAAAAAGAAGCGAAGCTAAGCAAATAAAATCTATGAAAAAAGTGATTGTAACAACGACGATTAATCCGCCAACGGAATCAATAAAACGTTTTTCAAAAATGACAGATTGGTCTCTAGTCGTTATTGGTGACCGGAAAACACCAGATTATCCTTTGGATAATGCAATTTATGTCACTCCTGACATGCAGGAGGCCTATGATCGGGAACTTTCTGATGCCATCGGCTGGAATTGCATTCAAAGGCGAAATTTCGGTCTCCTTTGGGCGCATGATATGAAAGCGGATATTGTTGCTGTAGTAGATGACGATAATATTCCGTACGACCATTGGGGGCGGAATCTTCTAGTGGGACAAGCTGTGAATATTAAACAGTATCAGACAACTTTGCCTGCATTTGATCCGATTGGAGCAACGAACGAGACCAAATTGTGGCATCGGGGATATCCATTGGAGTTAATTCCTCAACGTGATTACTCAGTTTCAAACGAAATTACTATTGTCCCGGACGTGCAGGCGGATTTTTGGAATGGCGACCCTGATATAGATGCTTTATGTAGGATGGAGCATCGACCTGAGTGTAGCTTCGAGAAGTCTTGCTTTCCGTTTACTTCAAATGCCTTGTCACCATTCAATTCCCAGAATACTTTTATATCTGCAAAATGGTTGAAAGATTACTTTTTATTTCCTCACATTGGCCGATTGGATGATATCTGGGCCGCCTATTATATTGAGGCAAAAGGAGCCAAGGTGGTTTATCACGAGGCATCGGTTTACCAGCAAAGGAATGTTCATGATCTGCTGCGAGACATGAAACAGGAGTATATTGGGTACGAAAACAATTTAAAGTTAGTTCAAGATTTAAAAGTTAATCCTGAGTCTATAATGAATTTCTTACCTGAGAGGTCTATTAAAGCTTTTGAGTTGTACCGGAAACATTTTGTATGAAAAAAATTTTAATTACAGGCGGTGCAGGATTTGTGGGCCGTCACTTTGTCGATCATTTTTTAAAGGCAGGGGACGAAGTCCATTGTGTTGACCCTATAGTCGATTTTACCGGTGGCATTGATCCCTCAAATTGGCCGTTTAGTAATCCGATGCAGGATAAAAATTTTCACTTCCACAAAATGGATTGCCGTGAGTATTTTAAGAAATTTCAAGACAACGATTTTGATTATTCATTACATCTTGCTGCAATGGTCGGTGGCAGATTGATGATTGAAAATAATCCGTTGGCTGTGGCTGATGACCTCTCAATTGATGCTGAATATTGGCAGTGGGCGGCTCGCACGAGGCCTAAAAAGACCATCTGTTTTAGTTCAAGTGCAGCTTATCCAGTAGAATTTCAAAAACGTCAGGATTATAAATTGCTTACAGAGGATATGATTAAGTTCGATGGTGCTACTATCGGTCAGCCTGATATGTCCTATGGGTGGGCCAAATTAACTCATGAGTACCTAGCAAAGCTTGCCTACGAGAAAAATGGACTATGTTCAGTGGTTTACCGACCATTTTCCGGTTATGGGGAGGACCAGGATATGACTTACCCATTTCCAAGCATTTGCGCGAGGGTTTTGAAGAATATTAATGCTAAAGAAATTACAGTGTGGGGCACTGGTGATCAAATGAGAGATTTTATTCATATTGATGATTGTGTGCGTGGAGTAATTTCAACCATGGATAAAATTAATGATGCAAGCGCAATTAATTTATCCACGGGCATTTATACGAGTTTTAAAGGCTTGGCATCATTGGCCGCTGAGTTGGAAGGATTTAATCCTGTTATCGTTGGTACATCAGATAAGCCAGAAGGCGTTTTTGCGCGTGGTGGTGATACTCAAAAACAAGAAGCCTTAGGATTTAAATATGTTATTAGTTTGAAAGATGGAGTTTCAGCTGCATTAAAGTGGCTGAAGTTAAATCCAAAAGGAATTGTAAAGTGATATCCCTCATTGCAACAGTATTTAATGATAAAAAGGGCCTCGAGCTTTTTTTTGAGCGCATGAAGTTCCAGACCAAAAAGCCTGATGAAATAGTTTTAGTGGATGCGGGTTCTCGTGATGGAACCTGGGAATTAATGTTGCAAATGCAGGAGAATTTTATTCTCCCTGTGCGCGTTTTTCAGGAAGTTAAATGTAAGCCATCGACTGGACGCAATATTGCTGTAACAAAATCTTTAGGAACTATTATTGCCGTTACTGATATAGGTTGTGACTGGAGTGATCATTGGTTTGAGGAACTTGTGAAACCCTTCAGTATTGAGCCATCCACAGAAGCTGTCATGGGCCAGTGGGAGGTGCGAACGAGTGATTTAGAGGATGATTGGTCGCGCGCTGATTTTATTTTAAACAACGGGTACCCTTTTAAGGCAACCCCCCAATCTCACGCTGCCAACCGTTCGATCGCCTATACAAAGGAGTTTTATCAACGCTTAGGAGGACTTCCTGAGGATTTAACATTCGCTTGTGATGATATGGTGTTAGCTTTGTTGATACAGGCACACGGAAAAAACATAAAAGCAGCTCCTCATGCCGTATGTTATTGGTTTCGACCAACCGGATATAAGGCCTTAGTAAAAGAGGCGTATAGAAACTTTTTAGGCGCGGGCGAAGCAGGTATCTGGAAAAAGCATATGGTGTTTACAACATTAAGATTATGGGCGGAATTATTATTCTTGCCGGTGGTGCTCTTTTTTTACTTTTTTGGTTTTAATGGGATTGCATTAGTCACTAGTGTTTTAGGGGCAATATTATTATTTCAGAAAATTTTTAAAATAATGAGTCGATCGAATAATGTTATGCGAACATATCAAATGCCAAAAATTTCATTTTTTAAAATATTATATTTAGATTATATTTTAAAAATTAAAGCATTTAATGGTTATATAAAAGGATATCGCAATGGTGGAGTGGCCTGTTTCAATACCAGAAACTTACTTAGTAATGCTGGTTATTAAATACTTGCTATTTTTCATTACTATAAGTCTTTTTATGCTTTGAGTTGATAATGGTGTGAGAAGTTATAAAAATGTTATTTATTATTGTCCGCTCACTCATGGTGGAATTGCCGATTATGCCCATGAGCAAGCTCAGGCCTTAGCTGAGAAGGGTGTAAAAGTTCAGTTTTTATGTGCTCAAAAATTTCCGAACCATAAGGCTTTTTATTTCAGGGACCCGTGCCTTTTCGATACTAGGTTCGCGACAAGGTACCCCATTGTTGCGCGCCGATTGGTTTATATAGCCATTACATTTTTAAATAATTTAGTGCTTCTTTTTAAGACATTAACTGCAAGGTGTGATAAAGTATTGCTGGCCGCCTATTCTGAGTATGCAGCTCCTTTTTGGTTTTTTATCCCTTATTTTCTAAAGATGATGGGAGTGAGAATAGGGAGTGTCGTCCATGATCCCGTCCGTGATATTCAAATAGGCTATAGGTGGTTTCATCAATTATCAGTTTTTTTAGGGTATTCTTTTGTTAAGGAAGCCTTTGTGCATGAGGAAGGCAACCTTAACACCATTTTTAAAATAAAAGGTCTAAATGTCACTGTTATACCCGTTGGACCTTTTCGTTTCCCATTATCTGATCAAACTCGATCGGAGCTTAGGATTAAATATAACGTTCCAGTTTCCGCGCCTCTCTTTTTAGCTTTTGGGCATTTGCGTGATTCTAAAAATTTGGATCTGATTATTAATGCTATGAAATCAGTGCCTGAAATGTTTTTACTGGTCGCAGGTGAAGAGAATTCAGAAAACCACAAACCTGGAAAATGGTACCAAGAGTTGGCTGAGAAAAACGATGTTGCGAATCGGTGTCGATGGAATTTGCGTTATATAGACCATAATGAAGTAGCAGATTTATTTTTGGTGAGCGACTTCATTTTATTGGTTTATAGAAGTACATTTCGTTCAGCATCTGCCGTTTTCCATGCGGGTTGTTTTTACAATAAATTATGCGTAGCCTCATCCGGTGAGAGTAATCTGAAAACTATGGTGTCCCGTTATCGGACGGGAATTTGGGTTGAACCTGATTCTACTGATGCAATTATTCAAGGGTTGAAGCAAATAATCTTCCATCCCCCTGTACCTGAATGGGATACCTATAAGAGGGATAATAATTGGGAAACGAACGCGGATTTGGTGATGAAAAGAATGCAACTTTAGCAATAGAAATAGGTAATGAGTGAAAAGTGAGTCAAAAATATTTGTCGCTGGCCACAAGGGTCTTGTTGGGAGTGCGATACTTCGAGAGCTCAATCTGCAAGGATATGAGAATGTGTGTGTGCGGACCAGAGGTGAATTGAACCTCATTGACGGGCAAGCGGTTGAAAAGTTCTTAAAAGATGAATATATCGAATATGTGTTCCTTGCTGCCGCTAAAGTAGGTGGGATTAAGGCAAATAATGAATATCCCGCCGAATTTCTTTATCAAAACTTGCAGATTCAAAACAGCGTTATCCACGGATCATATCTCGCTGGAGTAAAAAAACTTTTGTTTCTAGGCAGCTCCTGCATTTATCCGAAGTTTGCAGAAATGCCGATTAAAGAAAAATCTCTCCTTACAGGCCCGCTTGAACCTACTAATCAGTGGTATGCTCTTGCTAAAATTGCGGGACTAAAAATGTGTGAGGCCTATAATCGGCAGTATGGCTGCACATTCATAGCTGCTATGCCTACGAATATGTACGGGCCAAACGATAATTATGATTTAAACACTTCCCATGTCCTTCCAGCTCTCATTAGAAAGTTTCACGAGGCTAAAATCGCTCATGCGGAATCCGTGACCTTATGGGGGTCCGGTTCACCTCTTCGGGAATTTCTATATTCCGATGACCTTGCTAATGCCTGTATATTTCTCATGCAGAATTATGAGGATGTAAACTTTATCAATGTTGGCTTTGGAGAAGACATTTCGATTTGTAATTTGGCGCGTCTTGTAGGAGACATTACTGGGTTTCAGGGTAAGGTTGAGTGGGATACTACAAAAGCTGACGGGACACCCCGTAAACTTATGGACTCCTCTCGACTGTTTGATCTTGGATGGAAACCAAAGGTTCACTTAAAGCAGGGAATTAAGCTCGCGTACCAAGATTTTTTGAAAAAATATGATGCGGTAAGCTCACCTCCTAAAAAACCTTCTTAACCATGCCTAAAGCACTCATTACCGGAATATCAGGTCAAGACGGGTCGTACCTTGCAGAGTTTCTTTTGGATAAAGGCTACGAAGTTCACGGTATCGTTCGACGCCCTATTGAAGAAAATTTTTGGAGGATTGAATTCATTCGCCCTCAAATTTCCCTTCATTTTGGAGACATGTTGGATTTATCGGCTCTTATTTCCCTTTTTGAAAAAGTGCAACCCGATGAAGTTTATAATCTCGCTTCCCAGTCCTCTGTGGGGGAATCATGGAAACAGGCCATTTTAACAGGTGAATTTAATGCGATGGGCGTCACGCGGATGCTTGAGGGAATACGGTTAGTAAATAAAAAGATAAAATTTTATCAAGCGAGCTCGAGTGAAATGTACGGAAAAGTGAGGGAGCCTGTTCAAAATGAAGACACCCCTTTTTACCCTCGCAGTCCCTATGGAGTCGCGAAAGTGTATGGGCACTTTATTACCGTCAATTATAGGGAGTCCCACGGAATATATGCCTGCTCAGGAATTCTCTTTAACCATGAATCACCTAGACGCGGTAAAGAGTTTGTCACACGCAAAATAGCCCATGCAGTTGCTCGAATAGCGTTAGGGCTGTCGAAAGAGTTAGCATTGGGTAATATTGACGTCTCTCGCGATTTTGGGTACGCGAAAGAATATGTAGAGGCCATGTGGCTCATGCTTCAGCAAAAAGAGGCAGATGACTTTGTTATTGCCACAGGTGCGTCCCACAGCCTTCGGGACTTTATCGAAGTCGCTTTTCGCCATGCGGGCCTACAATCTGAACAGTTTATTCGCATTGATCCTGAACTCTTCAGACCAGCTGAAGTGGATATTGTTTGTGGGGATCCGTCTAAAGCTAAAAATAAGTTAGGTTGGGTCGCCCGAACTCCATTCGAAAACATTGTAACATTGATGGTCGACGCCGAAATGGAATTGTTGAGGCACACTAAATGACGCTCCGCGCGTATGTGGGTGCTTGTGTTTCCTATTTGTATAACGATTGGGTGGGGAGAGTGCCATGCGAGTGGGTGCGTTTGATTTATCTCCGGCAATGCCTCAAAAAGCTTGATGTCAATTCCGGTGTGCAAAGTAAAGTGGTTTTGTTGAACCCGTTCCGTATTGAGATTGGCCGTAACAGCGTGATTAATTTTGGGTCTCTGTTAGATGGGCGTAAGTTTAATATTATTATTGGGGAAAATGTTTCCATTGGACCATTCGCGAGCATTCTTACTTTGGGCCATGACCCACAATCGCCAGAATTTGCTGACGAAGGTGGGGAAGTTATTATCGGAGATCGTGCTTGGATAGGGTATGGCGCAATGATTCTCCCAGGAGTAAGGATTGGGGAGGGGGCCATTGTTGGTGCGGGATCAGTGGTCACTAAAAACGTCGAGCCTTATACGATAGTTGCTGGAAACCCTGCGAGAGAGGTTGGTAAGAGAGTTCAACCGCTTACTTATAACCTCTCTTACCATCCGTTTATGGTTTAATATAATGCTAGTAAGGGTTGTTCATTTAGGGGGACGCGAGAACTTTGCAATTCCTGCAATGCTTGAAAGGTCAGGATTTAATGTGGACCTAGTGGCTGATCTTTATAGGCCTTTTCTTTTTAGGTTATCAGGATCCCGGGCTGGATATCACCAACTGCGCCATGCAAAAATTAAAGACTTTCCCGGTTTTTCCTTCAAATACAGCCGCGCGCTAAGGAAAGCAAAAGACAAGGAGTCTGTCTTCGAGGAGTATGGCTCCCAATTTTCCACATTGGCAATCCATGCGTTTAAGGATGCGCCAGACGTAATCATTTCATTTTCTACGACAGCGTTGGAGATTTTTCAGGCTTTTAAGGGAAGGTCATTACTGGTGCTTGATCAAATTGACGGAGGACCAATTGAAGACCAGATGGTTCGTGATGAGGCAATCCAATTTCCCGGATGGGAAAACACTTACAGCCAATCCCTTTCCTCAATGCATCTGCGAATGAAAAAAGAGTGGGCACTGGCAGACATCATTGTAGTAAACTCAAACTTTTCGAAACGCTGTTTGTGCTTAGCGGGGGTGGACGCTAATAAAATACAGGTCATCCCATTATGTTATGAGCCAAAGATATCAAAAATAAAAACTTATGCAAAACCAGGCGTATTTAAAGTCCTTTTTTTGGGTCAAGTTTGTCTGCGTAAAGGAATTCACTATTTGGATAAAGCCGCAGAGATGATATCGGACAAGTTTCCATTGAAGTTAACAATTGCTGGGCCTAGTCAATTGACTGATGAGGCAATCGGGGGGCTTGCGAAAAAACATTCGGTAATGGGAAAAGTAAAACAGGGGCATATTATTAATTTAATTTGCGAACATGATTTGTTGGTCTTACCTTCCATTGCAGAAGGTTTTGGGTTAGTTCAACTTGAGGCTCTCTCGTGTGGGGTTCCTGTCGTTGCTACAACAAATTGTGGTGAAGCAGTTGATAGTTCAACGAATGGCTATATTATTCCCCCCTATGATCCTCATGCATTGGCTCAAGCAATAGTCCAAGCTAAAGAAGCTCAACTTAAATTTGATCCAATAGCAGCCCTTGCTAGATTCAGGATGGACGCCGTCGCTGTGCAATGGACGAAAGTCTTAAAATTAAAGTAATAAAGTAGAATGCAAACAACCTATTTAATGGCGCAGTTATGTGTGTTAGTTGCTTTTCTTCCAATCGTTATTGATCTTGTGAAGTCTAGACGGATTATTTGGGATTCTCCTCTTTATATTTGCTCTGGAATGATTGGTTTATTTATTGGAATTCGCACTATGTATATAGTGAGGAACAATGAATACGGCTTGATTCAATCGCTTACAGGCTCATCTAATCCTGAATATTATCTATCGAGAGTTACTTCATTTACTTTATTATGTTTAATCGCACTTTTGTTTGGGTTCTATTTAGTCTTTAAGCCCACTCGGAGAACAATTCCGATTACATTAACCCTCTCACGACAAATGGGGGACGGTATTGCAAGACTTAACCGATTTTGGTTGGTTGTCATTTTCATTTTCTTTGGATTTATGGTTTATTATGCCAAACAAAAACTTCAGTTTTCTGGGTATGGCGAAACCACGGCCTATGTTTACCTGATGATTCAATCAACTGTGGGATTACTTGTATTGGCAGTTGTGTATGCATTATCAAATACGACCCACCAGAGTCGGAAAAGTTTGTTAATGTATTTATTTATTGGAATCGCGGTTTTGATTTATTATAAACTCATTTTTACCACCCAAGGTCGGTTTGTGCTGGTTGCCCCGTGTATTGCTATTGCCATATTAATATTTAGATTCGATCCTTCCTCTATTAAAGTTAAATTTATTCTGGTATCCCTCATGGTGGCTGCCTTTCTTGCTTTCACTATTGCAGGGGGACTTAGAAAAGCTTCGGAAATATCGGAGCAAGGAAAAGAACTTAACCTCGCTCAGATATTCGAGTACCAGAGTGAAAGGTTGATGGCAGCTGAAGACTTTAATGGGGCAGAAGGCATGGCATTTTTGGTAACCGTTTTTAATGATCAATCAGGTTACCTTTGGGGTAAAAGTTACGCAGCTGTTTTTTGGCATTGGATCCCGCGTAAATTATGGCCCAATAAACCCCTTACAATGGGGACACACCTTAAAGGGATATTCCTTTCAGATTCAAATAAAGTGTCGGACACTATTAACAGAAATTCAACTTTGGGTTTTTCTCCAACATTTCTTGGGCAGAATTATGAAAACTTTGGTTACATCGGTGGAATTATTTTAGCTTTTTTCCAAGGTGTTTTATTGGCTAAAATTTATAATTTTTGTGCACGCAGAGCTGAATCAGTGGACATACAAACTTTGTACGCCTGTTTTTTTGGATTTTTGCCCGCTCTCGCCCGCGGTGGATCTATTGCGATTGATCTTGCAAATGCTGTTTTCGGATTTTTGCCTATTTTAATTTTAATTGGCTACGGTGGCTATACACGTTGGCGCAACCCAAGGCCCCGATTCGTGTTTCGGCCCCCTCAAGGTTCCCCCCAACCTCAGGCGCAAAATCGTAATATTTAAGTTCGTTTATTCTATGCCTTTCAAGCAATCCGTAAAAAATGTTATTTTTACAAACATAGCCAAGCCACATCAAATTTTATTTGGATTTGCATCGGGAGCAAAAATTCAATGCTCGCTGAGAAACCATTTACAAAAACTTTTAGGCTTATACGAAGTCGAGTTGATTTCATACATGCGTTCGTGGGGTAAGAGTTCAAAGGTGGTTTTTGATATTGGTGCCTTTGAAGGTATTTTTAGCATGGCTTTTGCCCGTTCTGCTCAGTGCGAACAAGTAGTCGCGTTTGAAGCAGACACGGATTCCTATGAAGTTCTTATGGTCAACCTCAGATTAAACGAGAAGCTGTTTAACAAGATTAAGCCTGTTAATCGAAGAATTGATAATAATTATGGGTTAGAAAAGGCTTCCCTAGAATTTGGGTTTCCTGATCTTTTAAAAATTGATGTTGATGGATTCGAGTATGAAATATTATCCACTTCTCGGGACTTTCTAATCAAACATCACCCGCGCATTATCATGCAAACCCATTCATTTGATTTGGAAAATCAATGTTCATCCTTGCTGGTAGACTTGGGTTACACTTTTCGCATTGTTAAAAATGGATGGTATCGCAAATGGATTCCTGAAGGTCGAATATTGCCGCACAATCGTTGGCTAGTAGCATCAGTCGAACCATTTGCTTGAGGTGTTGTTTATTTATCAAGAGGAAGCCTTCACTTGAATGACATTTTAGATCCCGATAGAAAAATGATTCATGTTTTGCCCTGCACGGATATCTCATCCGGTGGCTTGTCACCTGCTGTTGTGCACTTCAACCATGCATTAAACAGGATGGGTGTGCGCTCGGAAATAGTGGGCTGTACGGGTAGCTTGGTGGGTCAAGGTATCTCCTATGCAGGGGGGACAGGGAATCCAAACTTTGGATACTCAAGTAATCTTTCTCAGTTCCTGACGGGTAAGTTAAGAAGTAATGACATTATCAATATCCATGGACTCTGGGCTTATCCAAACATAGTGGCCGGGCGACTATCGAGGCGGTTGAAATTTCCGCTTATCATTCACCCTCATGGAATGCTTGAGCCCTGGGGTATGGCCAGAGGGAAGTTCAAAAAAATGCTTTTTCGGTTTTTGTTCGAAGAGAAAACATTCCGCCAAGCTACTTGTTGGCGAGCGCTGACAAACCGTGAAGCTGATCAAATTCGACAGATCGTCCCAGACGCGAAGATAATTGTTGTCCCGAACGGTGTTGAGATCGGCACCCAGGACCAAGCAGAACGGCTAACGGCGTTGGATGAATTATGGCCTGAGTTGTGTGGTAAAAAAATAATGCTCTACCTTTCTCGATTGCATCCCAAGAAAGGTTTGAACCTTTTGGCTGGGGCATGGAAGAAGTTGGCTCCCTTATTTCCTGATTGGCACCTTGTTGTGGCTGGGGGCGGGGATGATGGATTTGTGAGTCACCTTAAACACGAGTTGTTTTATTCATGTCGCAATATTTGTTTTGTGGGCACTGTTGAAGGTCAAAAGAAGGTGAAGCTATTTCAACGCAGTGACGCCTTTGTGCTCCCATCGTACTCTGAAGGATTCAGTATGGCGGTTTTGGAGGCTATGAGCTTTGGATTGCCTGTTGTCATCACGAGTCATTGTAACTTTCCTGAAGTCCAAACTGTTGGAGCAGGTTTTGTAGTTTCAGCGGAAGAAACCCCGTTGCAGGTCGCTATGTCGCATTTGATGGAAAGTACTGATTACAAAGCCATGGGACTTCGTGGGCAAAGGTTCGTCATAGATAACTACTCATGGGATGTTATTGCCCGAAAGTTTTTGAAGGAATTTGAATCTACCACTCGCATCGCCAGTCAATAAGTGCGTGGGGGCCCTTTTGTCATTTAATTAATGGCAGTCAACATGTCCCGGATCGCTTTGTCTAATCCGGTAAATACGGATCTTGATACAATAGAGTGGCCGATATTGAGGGTGTTCAATTTAGGAATACTTAAGATGGGTTTCACGTTCGAATAATTCAAGCCGTGGCCGGCGTTGACGACTAATCCACATTCGTCCGCTTTGATTGCAGCTTCGATGAGGCGAGTCAGTTCTCGCTGCGTATCCGCTGGGTTTTCTTTTCCGGCGTAACATCCTGTATGGAGCTCGATGATGTCAGCTCCCACCTTCGAGGCCATCACGACTTGATCAATGGTAGGGTCTATAAAAAGACTTACCTTAATCCCAGCTTTTTTTAATCGATCCACGGCTTTTCCGATAGCCTCCGCATTACCCAGAATATCCAGTCCGCCTTCGGTAGTCACTTCCTGCCGCTTTTCTGGGACCAGACATACTTCATCTGGTTGAGTCAGTAGTGCAAAATCGATGATGGTAGGGACTACCGCCATTTCCAGATTCAAACGTGTGGTAATCGATTTCCGTAAACGCGTGACATCGGCGTCTTGGATATGGCGACGATCCTCACGCAAGTGAACGGTGATGCTATGCGCCCCGGCTTGTTCAGCTACGCGAGCCGCCTCAACCACATCCGGTTCAGCAGGCGGCGCCACAGAGATCCCCATGGGATACCGGGCTTGTCGCAGCGTGGCTATATGATCAATATTTACACCAAGTAATACCATGACTCTGGTCTATTGGATTAAATAGGATTGTCGACGTTTGATTTGCATAAAGTTCTCAAATTAAAGCGGTAGACTATATTTTCTAAGGTATCGCAAAGAAACTTCGAAGTCTTTCGGGAGTGGGGATTCGATGGATAAAGGTTCGTTAGAAATGGGGTGGGTGATAGATAGCTTTGATAAATGTAAGGCTAGGCGGCCCATGAGCGGGTTTTCTTGCCGGCCTTTTTTTAAGTGATACCGATCTTTCATTGAAGAGAGCATCAGCGGGTTCCCACCGTACATCGTATCTCCTACAATCGGATGGAGGATTGAGGCGAGGTGCACTTGAATCTGGTGAGTACGCCCGATGAGAGGACGAGCTTCAATAAGCGAATGAACCTTAAAGTTTTCCAAGGCACGAACGATCGTCTCAGCGGGTTTGCCATCACGAGAGACACGCATGCGGCCCTCATGTAAAGGGTCATATCCGATCGCTCCATTTATTGTGATGGGCTCCATGGACGCAGTGCCTTGAACAAGGGCGGAATAGGTCTTCTCCACGTTTCGTGATTGGAAATGCCCACACACCTTATCCAACGCCGATTTATTTTTGGCGCAAAGCACAATGCCGCTGATCTCTAAATCAAGGCGATGCGTATTGAGGATGGTTTTTGGGAGTTTGGCATGAACGAGCGCCATGAGACTTTCCTGATCTTTGACTTTGCCTTCAGAGGTCGTGGGTAGACCGGAAGGTTTATCAAAAGCGATGAGGTGTTCATCTTCAAAAAGGATGAGAGGAAACGGGGATAAATTTTTCATACATGTGCCTGAGCGAACATGACAGTGTTGCGCTTGATTTGGAGTGCATCAAGAGATTAAGTGTAATTGAACAATAAAAAACCCCGCACTTTCTTGCGAAAGGGCGAGGTTAGATTGATTAAAAGTTTCGTTTTGAAACGAATTACTTCTTACCCTGACCAGGGCGATATTCTTCTTCAGCAAGGTCGAACGCATGTTCGAGGGACGCGAGGTCTTCGCCAGGCTTCAGATTGTCAAGAACCTGACGTTCCTTCTCAAGTTGAGCTTCATCGTAATTAGCGGCCTTAATCGAAAGACCGATTCGACGATCTTCTTTGTCGACCTTAATAACGCGGGCGGTGACATCATCACCGATTTTAAGAACGTCTTTGACTCTCTCGACACGTTGATCGCTGATTTGGGAGATATGTACCAAACCGTCAATACCATCGGCCAGCTCAATGAAAGCGCCGAATGACGCGATCTTAGTAACTTTACCGGTGACCATAAGGCCCATTTTGTATTGAACTTCGATAGTCTTCCAGGGATCTTCGCTCAGTTGTTTAATACCGAGAGCGATTCTTTGGTTATTACGATCGATTTCGAGGACAACTGCTTCCACGTCATCACCTTTCTTGAGAACCTCAGAAGGATGATTAATTTTGCGAGTCCAGCTCAAGTCAGAGACATGAATCATGCCGTCAATACCATCGGTGAGTTCAACGAAGGCACCATAACTGGTGAGGTTGCGGATTTTGCCCGAAACCTTAGTAGCGACAGGATAACGTGCGCCGATTTCGTCCCAAGGATTAGTATCCAACTGACGAACGCCAAGAGAGACTTTTTGTTCTTCCTTGTTGATACCAATGACCACAGCTTCAACTTCTTGACCCACATTGAGCACATCTGAAGCGCGTGCAATGCGTTTTGTCCAAGAGAGTTCGGAAACGTGGATAAGGCCTTCGACGCCCTGTTCGATCTCGACGAATGCGCCGTAAGGAACGAGGTTAACCACTTTGCCTTTGACCTTTGTACCCACTGGATATTTCTCAATAACCTTTTCCCATGGATTTTCGGACTTCTGCTTGAGACCAAGAGAGACACGTTGTTTTTCCATGTTGATATCGAGAATGACCACTTGGATTTCTTCGCCAATCTTAACCATTTCAGTGGGGTGACTGATACGACCCCAGCTCATATCGGTGATATGGAGAAGACCGTCGATACCATCAAGGTCGATAAATGCGCCGAAATCGGTGATATTCTTGACCTTACCCTTGACCGTAGAACCAACAGTCATATCTGCGAGGAACTTGGAACGTTTCTCAGCGCGCTCTGCTTCGATAAGTTCGCGACGAGAAATGACAATATTTTTGCGTTCTTCGTTAATTTTAACGATCTTGAATTCAAAAGTTTTTCCAACGTATTCGTTGAGATTTTTGGGAGGAGTGATATCGATTTGCGATCCAGGAAGGAACGCTTCGACACCGACATTGACCAAAAGACCGCCCTTAACGACAGCTTTGACTTTGCCGTTGATCGTGCCGCCTTCAGTGGAAGCCGCGACAATTTTGTCCCAGTTCTGTTTCTGACTGGCCTTCTCACGGGAGAGAACAACCATGCCCTGATCGTTTTCAAGTTGTTCAAGCAGGACGTCGACTTCATCGCCGATCTTAAGTTCGTCGCTGTTATCGAATTCGCCGAGGGAAATCATTCCTTCAGATTTGTAACCGATGTCCACGAGCACTTCGCGGGAACGGACTTGGAGGATTGTGCCTTTGACGATACTGCCTTCGGTGAAATCTTTCATCGAAGCGTTAATGAGTTCTTGCATTCCTTTCATAGGGAATACCTTTCTATCTAATGACCGAGTAAAGCTATGCTTCAGAAAAAGCTGTTATTTGATAATAGAGCCGCCACTTGGAGACGGAATGTCGGAAAATAAGTGGCCTGTTACAGTGAGCTAAAAACGGTTAATGGTTTACCTTCACTTCATCCGACCCGGTCATCCGGGCCTACCTAGAGGAAGCAGGGAGCGTCATACATACGCTTGAAAAAGGTGATTGCAAGGTGTTTTTGCACGAATATGGCTCTCAAAACCATTCTAAGAAGAAGTATTTAGATTTAATTATTATGTATGTTTCCTGTTGATAGTCTGTTATGACTGATTGCGCAAGGCGAGTGCAATTTTTCAAAAGGGTAACAAGCAAACTAAAACATTGAGCCTCTTTTATAAACTGATAAGGGTGAGAGGTGACAGAATCGATTCCGCCATTGCATGTAGTCCTTGTTGAACCTGAAATTCCCCCCAACACAGGTAATATCGCAAGACTCTGTGCCGCGACAGGATGTCGACTTCATTTGATCGAACCATTGGGATTTCAAATTGATGACCGATCATTAAAGAGGGCTGGAATGGATTATTGGCAATTCGTGGATCATAAAGTGTGGAAAGATCTCACGACGTTTTTCGAAACTGAAAAGCCCGCCCATTTTCATCTAGCTACAACCAAAACCAAAGCATCCTTTTGGGATGTGCGATATCAGCCTGGCGATTATTTGATCTTTGGACGTGAAACCAAAGGATTGCCTGAAAGTCTTCTGGAAAAGTACGCCCCACATTGTATTAACATTCCCATGGCGAATCCCGAAGTTCGCAGTCTCAATCTAGCGACATCGGTCGGGATTGTTGTTTACGAAGCACTTAGGCAAATTAAAGAATAACCAAAGAAATTTTGAGAAAAAACGTTTTCAAATAGTAGCGGAAAGGGGTTAATGGAGGTATGGAAAAGATTGCATTAGTCACCGGCGGAAACCGGGGAATTGGATTAGAAATTTGTCGGCAATTAGCCGGCCGAGGATTGCGTGTGATGCTCGCCGCGCGAAACCAAGATGTTGGCGAACAAGCTGTAGAGAAACTGGCCAAAGAGGGCAAGAAAGTGGAGTTCCTCGAGCTTGACGTCTCCAAGCCTGAGACCTTTGAAAAATTGGCTTTAGATTTGGAAAGTAAAATACCAAAGTTGGATATTCTCATTAACAACGCAGCCATTTTTCCAGAACCTAAACACACCTTTTTGGACGTGACTCAGGAAGAGATTCTTGAAGTATTTCAGACAAACCTTTTTGGGCCGTTATTTCTGACGAGGGCCTTAGTACCTCTTTTGAAAAAAACGGATTCACCCCGCGTCATTAATCTGTCTAGTGGCCTAGGCTCACTATCCGAAGCAGGAGGAGGATTTGCGGCATACAGGTTATCAAAGATCGCACTCAACGGAGTGACCGCCAACCTCGATAAAGAACTTAAGGAAAGTGGTATCCTCATTAATTCCATGTGCCCAGGCTGGGTTAAAACGGATATGGGCGGGCCCAACGCGGATCGTTCGGTTGACCAAGGAGCTGACACAGCGGTGTGGTTAGCGCTCGATGAGCCCAATAAGACCTCTGGAAAGTTTTTCCGAGATCGAAAAGAAATTGATTGGTAAGAGTTAGTCCTTCAAATCCAACCCACAGTTTCGACTAAATCCACTAGCGGAATAGATACAGAGCAATGAGGTTTGATAAAATGGCAAGGTTCCAATAAAGCAGAGCCACATCCTCGTGACTATGACCACTCTTAATAAGTTGCTGGTAATAATGTGAACAATGCGCCGTAAAAATATTTTCAAATCGCAAGGCGCGCTTAAAAAGAGTGATCGAACTATCGAGAATAAATGGGGACCAAATCAGGATCACGAGCCAGAGGTTCATTTCCCCAAGCCGAATACCTTGTGCTCCAGGAATCGTTGCTAACGCAAGGCCGAAACCCAGGACTAACGAACCACAATCGCCCATGAAAGTTTTAGCTTTTGGGAAATTGAATGGTAAAAATCCCGCTGAAGAAATCGCAAGTGCAAAACTAAGAATAGAGGCCCAGAGCGCGGACTCTTGACGGGTCCAATAAAAAAGAAAAAAACCGATAATGGCTGCTGTCCCCGCCGCCAGACCGTTTGAACCATCCATGAAATTAAAGAGGTTGCTCATGCCCACGAGCCATAGAATGGTGATTGCATATTCGAGGGCAGTCCAGCGAAACAAAATTTCGCCTAAACCAGAAATGAAAATGGAATCCCATCGCGCACAAAAATGTGCGGCAATAGCAGCCGCTATGAATTGTGTGGCGAGTTTGAATAGAGCCGTATGTTTGGCTGTACCTTTGCCCTTAGCCGACTGCCAATCGTCGTAGAACCCGCCCAATGAAGCGATCAGTAGACTCAACATTGCAAAGATCATTTGGTTTTCGCGCAAAAGGAAATAGCCTATTCCTAAACAAGGAAGCCAACCAATGAGCATTCCCAAACCGCCTAGTCTGGGAATACGCCCAGTATGGAGGGTGCGATCATCGGTATGCGCATTGATTTCGAGGATGCTCGCAATTTTGATGCTGCCCCAGGTGGCCAAAAGACTCCCAAAGAAACCTATCCACAAGATGAAGATAAATTCAGGCATGAGCGCCTCGCTGGGTTGATTTAACAGTGAGATTTATGGCTTCATTCGTATCAAAAGGGGGAGTGAACCCAAGATATTTTAGCAGAGTAGGCTCGTGAATCGATTCTGTTAACCATGCGTTAAGGCTGAGCAAGCTTCTAGGGAGTGGGCTAAAAGCGCGAACCTTTAAGACGCAATTTGCGACGAGACGGGCTGGGGAATCAGACCCTAGACACTTAGGCCGAGGTACAGCAGCAACATCAGCAATCCAATCTGCCACCTGACGCAAGGAATAATGGTTGTAATCAGACACGGTCACAGGGCCATTTATCCTATCAATGGACACCGTGTCTAGGAAACGAATAGCGGCGACGAGGTTTTCAATAAACACCATGGATTTTTTTTGCTGACCCGAGCCCACAAACAGGAATTTTCCAGACGACACACCGTGGAAAAACTTACCAAGATTTTCTTTTACCTCCGGACCATAAACGGGAGCAGGACGTAAGATCACCAACTCAACCCCATTTTTTAAAGCCCAATCTATTGAAATCTGTTCTGATTGTTGTTTCGTTTTCGAAAAAATCCATTCTACACCGTCACAGTTTAAGGTCGACTCCAGTTCAGACACTTTGACCGAACTCATTAAATAGAACCTGCGTGGTGGAGCCGATGCTAACGATTCCAAAAGGCGTTTGAGCCCATTGACATTGGTATCATGGAGTAACTGAATCTCTTTAGTCGTGAGTTTTTGTGCGTGATGAAGCGTAGCACAATGAACAACCCGGTCGACCTGAGGCAGAGCGGGGATCGTTTGAAATGACAGATCGGCCGTAATTATTTTAACCTCGCGCGCTAGCGAAATTTTGGATTGGCGGGTGAGGACTGCCACGGAATCATTGGATGAAAGACTGTGAATCAAGTGACGGCCGATGAGTCCTGTGCCGCCGGTGACGAGCCAAGAAGTCATGTGGAATTACGGAAATGCAGAGATTTTATCCGCTTCAAATCCTTTTGTTTCGGTCGCAAGCCCTTCGGCACGCAGTACGGTGGATTTGAGGGAATCGGCAATTTCAATGGGGTTGCCTTGTGCTGCGGACTTTAAAAGCTCATCAAAGAGAGCGATGCATTCGGGAGAAACTTTGCGGTCGGATTTGATATGGAATAGGCGTTCGGCGAAAGGTTCCAGAGGTTCCAAACCCGTGTGCAGCTCCTCGTGCATCTTTTCCCCAGGACGAAGACCGGTGTAGACAATTTTTATCTCTTCATCAGGGATTCGTCCGGAGATACTTATGAGTTCACGCGCGAAATCAACCAGCTTCACAGGAGTTCCCATGTCGAGGACGAAGATTTCAGCGGATTGCCCAAGAACACCCGCTTGAATAACCAGTTGAACCGCTTCCTTAATCGTCATGAAATACCGAGTCATTTCCGGATGCGTGACCGTGACAGGTCCTCCAGACTCAATCTGTTTCATGAAAATGGGAATGACACTTCCGTTACTTCCCAAGACGTTTCCGAAGCGTACCCCTAAGAATTTAGTCGTTTTGCGTTGGGCATAAGCAAGAGCCAAAAGCTCACCCGCGCGTTTTGTGAACCCCATGATACTACTAGGAGCCACAGCTTTATCTGTCGAAATATAGATGACACGTTCAACGTCGTTTTCGATGCTGCATTCAGCAACATGCTTGAACCCACCTACGTTATTAATGACAGCTTCAGCGGGAAACCGTTCCATCATGGGCACGTGTTTGTGAGCGGCGGCGTGGAAAACGATATGGGGATGGTGACGGCGGAAGACGGCATCGAGAGCTTTTTTATTTTTTAAATCACAAAACTCTGTTTTAACGGGCACAATCTTGGAAGTTTGTTCGAGCTCGCGTTCTTGGAGGTAAAGTGCGCTTTCATGGATATCCAGAAGGATTAGCTTTTCAGGTTCAAGGCGGATCAACTGACGGACGAGTTCTGAGCCGATGGAACCGCAAGCTCCGGTAATAAGGATCCGTTTGCCTGTTAGTTCTGGTTTCAGTGAAGCGACGTCAAAGTGAACAGGTTCGCGTGCAAGCAGGTCTTCAGGGTTAACCTTTTGAAGGGGGAGTTGACCGTCGTCACCCCGGAAAATACCTGAGATTGTGGGAAGCCTTCTGAATTGCAGGGCATGCGTCCGACAAAGATCGATAATGTGGCGAGTTTCGTCACCGAGAGTATTGCCCACGATGATCATCAAATTCGCTTTTGTTTTTTGAACGGTCTGCGGAATCTCCTCAGGAAGGATGACTTTAACCCCATGAATCATGCGTCCCTGGCGACGCGGATTTTTATCAACAATCGCAAGCGGGATCGCGTGGTTAGCCGGGTTCCTCATGAAATCGCGTACCACAGGCTCGACTTGATCGTGGCGACCAACAAGGATTGCGCGATAATCGGAATCTGCTTTCTGGGTAAAAACTTGGTAAATCCGGCCTGAAAAACGTAATCCACCAATAAGAATGAGAGTCATGCAGAACTCATTGATGAGAATGAAACGAGAAGCTTCAATCCAGTTAGCCTGGCGCGCGACAATGAAGATGAGCGAACCGACTGCCGAAGCATAGACCACGCGAAGAATGTCATGGATACTCGCGTAACGAAAGCTCCAGTTATATAATCCGAACAGACCGAACAATCCGAGGCGGGTCACGAAAAACAATGGCAGAAAAGGTGCGTAATGTTGTTTGAGGTAGACTTCCGGAATTGCCCCCGCGAACCTGAACAGAAAGCAAAAGTTCAAAGACGCAAAAATCAGGAGCGCGTCGATGACGAGGAGTAAAAGGACACGATCCAGATTTGGAAATCTTGGGAGCCAATAACCGCCTCGATTAGTAAATTCTTGTTCTGCCATGAAGGGCGGACTTTAACCTATAAAAGACGGGCAGCGCAAGGCTGGAAACGGTTGCTACCACTGGATAACGCAACTGGCCCATGTAAGACCACCACCAAAGACCACCAACAGGATATAGTCGCCTTTTTTCATGCGTCCCTCGCGTGCAGCTTCGTCGAGGGCGATCGCCACTGCGGCAGCCGAAGTGTTCCCGTACTTGTGGACATTAATGAAAAACTTGTCAGTGCTCACGTTTAGACGTTCAGCCACCGCCAAAATAATGCGATGATTAGCCTGATGAGGAATGACGCACGTGAGATTTTCAGCTGTTAATCCACAGCGGGTAAGTGCCTCTAGGGAGCTATTGCACATGGCCGTCACAGCTTGTTTGTAAGTCTCCTTGCCGTTCATCTTGATAAAGTTCAGGCGTTGATCGAGAACCTCATGGGAAATAGGCAATTGGCAACCGCCCCCCGGTAAGCAGAGAATATCCGTGAACGTACCGTCTGAACCCATTAACGTATGCAGTACCCCGTGCACGTCTCCGCGCGCTCGAAGGACAGCCGCACCTGCGCCATCACCAAACAAAACGCACGTATTGCGATCAGTCCAATCAACAATCGATGAGAGTTTCTCAGCACCAATAATAAGAATGGTGTTGTATGTGCCCGACATGATGTATTGCTGGGCTGTTTCCAAGGCAAAAAGGAACCCGGAACAAGCAGCCTGGATGTCAAAACAAGCCGCGCGGGTGGCGCCAATCTTCTTTTGAATCCAACACGCTGTTGAAGGAAAAATGGTGTCAGGGGTGATGGTGGCGCAGATGATTAAATCTACGTCCATGGGCGTTAATTCAGCATTTTCAAGAGCACGCATGGCTGCTTTTGACCCCATATCAGAGGTGAACTCGTTTTTTTCGGCGATGCGACGTTCTTTGATTCCCGTGCGAGTCGTAATCCATTCGTCGGAGGTATCGACAGATTTTGAAAGCTCCTCGTTGGTCAGGATTTTTTCAGGGACATATGAGCCAGTACCCACGATGGAAACTGAGCGCCCCACATTTTCTTTTCGCCTTGGGTTAATGACCTTGCGATGAGGCATAATTAAACAGTGGGAGCTGGGGCTTGATTTTCAGCGGGTAGGGTTGTTTGTGGAGGAACGACTTTGTTTACGTTTTTCTCGATTTCTTCCACGATTAGATCGTTAAAGTGGTTTTGGGCAAACTCGATGGCGAGCTTGATAGTGTTTTTGATTGCTGTGGCAGTTGCAGAGCCGTGGGATTTAAAAGCGAAACCGTTCAAGCCTAAAAGCACCGCCCCACCGAAGACGTCTGGGTCTGCGTTTTTTTTGATATCACCGAAAGCAGGGCGGCAAAGGAGGGCGCCTAGTTTACGCGTCCAATTTTTGTAAAGGGCCTTTTTAAACCAGTAAGCCGTAGCACGGAAAGTGGTTTCAGCTGTTTTAAGAATAGCATTTCCCACAAAGGCGTCAGCAATGAGGACGTCTATATTTTCGCCGAAAAGTTCGTGACCATCGACGTTGCCAATAAAGTTTAAATTGGGAGCGCCCTTAAGCATTTGATGAGTATTTAAAACAAGCTCATTTCCCTTTAGGTCTTCAGTTCCAATTGAAAAAAGGCCCACTTTAGGATTTTTGACCTTTAGAATCTCTTGAGCAAACAGTTTACCCATGTAAGCGTATTGAACGAGATGATTTGGGTGGGGCTCCAGATTCGCCCCCGCGTCCATCAGGATAAAACGTTTATCGCGACCGGGCATGATACAGGCAAGACCTGGACGATCCACACCTTTCAAGGTGCGTAACTTAAGGTGTGAAGCAATAAAAAGGGCGCCTGTGTTGCCTGCGGTAACACAAATATCTGCGTCGCCGCTTTTAACTAAGTCAATGCATCGCGCCAAAGAGGAGTCCTTCTTTTTACGAACCGCAGGCATAGGCGATTCGTTCATCCCAATGATCTCAGTGGTATGTACAATTTTAAGACGTGGATCTGAAAACTTTAGTTTGGCGAGTTCAGCGATAAGAGTGGGTTCGTCGCCCACCAAGTAAAAAGCCGTGATCTCCGGGAGTTCACGTAAGGCCATGACTGCCGCTTCACACGGATTTTGGGGGGCAAAATCGCCACCCATGGCATCTAATGATATTCTCATTGGCTTAGGGTCTAAATTTAAAGGGTTTTTGTCAAAACACCTTTTTTATCTTTTGGGGTTAATAAAAAGGGGCAAGACTTTTCTTGCCCCCAATATCTAAAGGTCTTTTGCGGAAAAACAATCCGTTATTTTCCGGCTTCGACCGAAACAATCTGACGACCTTTATAAAGGCCAGTGGCAGGATTGACCCGATGCGCTTGGAACCATGTATTAGATTCTTTATCGAAAGCCAGCGTTCCGGCTTTCCAACGATTAGCGGCGCGGCGAGAGCGGAGGCGGGCATTGGATGTTTTGCGTTTTGGTGTTCCCATATAAATCCTGTTACTGTTTTGATTTCTTTTTTAATTGGTCTAGCGCTTCCCATACATTCTTATCCTGTTGTCCAGGTTGCATTTGCGGGGACGCGCTTAACTTGGCTTTCCACCGTTTTTCATCGATGGAACACTTTCCTTTTGCCGTTAACTCACACTTCGGATGGAGCGGCAAGCTGAGCAGAATATCCTCACGAAGCTCTGGCGTCAAGTCTGCTGCTTCGGTTGTTATCTCTTTTTCTGTAGCAAAGTCATTAATGACTACATCATAATCAATCCACTCTAGACATCTTCCACACTCAACTTTAACGCAAGCCTCCAGTGTTCCGGTCACGACCAAACTTGTTCCGTCCACCTGAACAAACAACTCGTAATGCACTGGTTCTTCGACTTTTAACGTTTTTTCGTCGATCAAAAGGTTGGAGGCCGGTTCATCTCCTGTAAGAGTCATCCCTTCCGGCGGAACTTGGGCTGTATGAATCTTCATACTTCCAAAATAACCACAGTTTACGCCTACCGCGATAAATTTTTATAATTTTTCTCAGGGAGTACCCTGATTCCACACCGATTTAATCTCGCTCATAACCGCTTTGAATGGTAGTTTAAGTATTATGAAAGCTCGTGTTTCTCTTATTCGTTGTTCTGGTTACGCCCCAGATAAGGTTTTGGAGTCGGTCCGATCCATTTTTGATCAGCACGGTGGCATCGCTCAGTTCATAAAACCTGGTGATCACGTTCTCATTAAGCCCAACTTTCTGAAAATTGGCGCCCCGAAAAAGGCTATTACCACTCATCCAGCTGTCCTCGAAGCCATTGTTATTTGCGCTCGTGACGCCGGGGCTCGGAAAATCAGCCTTGGCGATGATCCTCCTTTCAGCACAACTGCATTTGTGGCCAAGAGCATTGGCTTTTATGAAACCGCTCGGAAATATGGAGTCGACCTCATTGATTTCTCAAAAGACACACTCTTGGAAGGTCAGGAAACGGGGGTGCTTGAAGCGATAAAATACGATAGGGCATTACTCGAAGCCGATGTGCTTATAAATGTCCCAAAACTCAAATCTCATTGTCAGTTGATCCTCACCGGCGCAGTAAAAAACCTGTTCGGCTGTATCTCGGGTAAAACTAAAGCATACCTACACTTTAAACTCGGTGATCGTCGTACTGATTTTGCAGATATGTTGATCGAGAACTACCTAAAACTGCGCCCCACCATTAATATCATGGACGGCATCATTGCCATGGAAGGGTTTGGACCTGGGAACGGGACACCGCGACCGATGAACGTATTGGCAGGGGCCACTGATGCGGTCGCGCTCGACAGGGTTATGACGGAAATTGTTGGATTCCCTCTTGATAAGATCGCCGTTCTGACCGCCGCCCGTCAAAAGGGGGTTGGAATAACGGACCTTAATCAGATCGAAATTGTGGGGGATGACATTGAAACTTTTAAGGTGTCGGATTTTGAGTACCCGGAAACTATGCCGATTCGGTTTAGCTTACCGCGGATTGTGCAGAGTACGATCAAGACTTATTATCGGCGCTGGATCAAAGAACGCGTGCAATCTGCAGGGGTGTAAACTTGGGCGACCCGTTACTGAGTCATGATTTTCATAACCAGGTCATCTTGAGTTTCCCGCTGACCATCCGGGCCTAAGCTGCGTAAGGCTGGTTTGGTGTCATCGAGCATAACCCATTCAAACGGCCGTCCCCATCCGTCGAGGGCGGCATCCCGTTGGTTTAGTGAAAACTCTGACCTGAGCCATTCGCCTAAATTTTCAGGAAGGCGTTTGTTTTCATCGAAATAATCAATCAACAGTGGCAGGTACGACCTCATCTGGGTCGACGTTTGGAGGTCGTTTTGAGTGTTAATGATAGGAGTGCTGACCGCATCTGAGGCTTGGTTGAAATATTTGGAGACAGGATCTTTTAAAAAGATGCAGAGGTATATGAGAACCATTCCCTTCAGAGCTGCGAGCAAGGTATCCATAGGAATTGATAAGTCCCGAACAGCGTGTAATTAATACACCCGACTTAATCCACTTGAGTTCTGAGACTAAAAACGAGGACTAAGTTTATTCCGATATTGAGAATTGCGGTTTTGCAGGGGGTGAGTAGAAAAAGGCAAACGTTTAAAATTATGGAGAAGACGAGTAGTAATCGGAACCAGTGAAGGTAAAAAAGGGTCATGGATGGATGATGCCCACCACTATCCCTCATTCGTTTTAATAAATGCCAGCCGACATAACCAAGCGCAATGAGCACCGCCAAATCAAATGAAGATAATAGTTTGGAGAATTGCATGCCGGTCATTGGGGTGTATTTTCTGGGCAGCTATTACCGTAGGGGTTTAATAGGCTATTATTGGTGTTTATGATACTATAAGGTCTCATTCGGGTCAATTTAAACCTCATGATTTACGCGTTTCTTACGACACTCTTTTTTTCTGTCTCCGCCATTTCGGGATCGCGGCTGTCGCGACGTATTAACCCCTTGCGCGCAAACTTTCTTCGGCTTTCTGTCGCTTTCGTTTTTCTCGCTTTTTATAGTCACCTCTTTGGTCAAGGGTTCGGCGGTCCGGCTTTATTTTTCTTTCTGCTGAGCGGGGTTATCGGTTTTGGGTTTGGAGATATAGGACTTTATTTGGCTTACCCGCTGTTAGGTGCGCGCCTGACGATTTTGATTGTGCAATGCCTCGCAGCTCCAATCGGGATGATCACTGAATGGCTTTGGCTTGGCACGCGCATGACGGGTCTTCAGATGGGAGCCATGCTCATTATTTTAATCGGAGTGGCATTGGCGGTAGCACCTTCAAAAACGGAAGCGATTAAGGTGAAGTTTGTATTTCGGGGTTCGGTTTTGGCCTTGTTCGGGGCGCTGGGTCAGGGGTGGGGTGCCGTGATCACTCGCAAAGCAAATCAGGTGGCCGAGTCAGCAGGGGTAATGATTGATGGAATCACTGCCGCGTACCAAAGATTGAGTGCGGGCCTTGCTATTGCGTTAATCTATTTGATCATCCACGAATGGAAAAAGTCAGGGGAAGAAAAAACGCCGACGCCTTCTATTTTCTCAGGACACATATTGATCCTCGTATTGATTGCCGGACTGTCTGGACCTGCATTGGGAGTGAGTTGTTATCAAGCAGCCTTAAAGCAATATCCCACTGGAATAGTTTTAGCCATAGCCGCACTGACTCCTCTCGTCGTTATGCCTCTTGCCTATTTCATTGACGGAGAACGCCCCTCAGCACGATCGGTCGTTGGGGGTTTCATTGCCGTAGGTGGCGCTGTATTTTTGGCTTTTTGTAATTAAGGGGGACAGTGGGTGTTGCATCCGTTCCTGCAACCTCATCTGGGGCATGAAGAAAAAGATCAGGTTTCCGGTCATGTTATTTATCGAATGACACCAAGGGCGGTAAGTTCCAGCTCGTGGCCTTCTTCATGTACTCGTCGCGCGGAAGTTGGACGAGGATGGGGGAGCCTTTAGGATTCAGCCAACGGATCATTTCCTCGAGGTGTGGTTTTGGCATTACAGTGCAGCCTGCGCTCGGTCGGGTTTCACCCCGCTGAATATGGAAGAAAATCGCGCTGCCGGCGCCTGGGACCGCTTTTGGGTAATTGTGTTCGATGAGCACGCGCCACTCGTAGGCAAAATCGTCTGGCTTCATTTTTTGACTTTCAAACCAAGGCGGAGGGTTTTTTAGATCAACAGTTTTATACTGATTATAGTAAGGAGAAGCCACATCATCTACCCAGGCATCGGCGTGGGTGACATGCACATAAGGCCAACCTTTTGCCCCAGAAACATTTTGCGGATGTGCGCCATAAACGGGTCCGATTTTAAAAAGACCAGCCGGAGTGCGTTTATCGCGTTCTTTTTTTTGCAACCCAGCTTCAGTGGGGTGCATGCCTAAGCCCCACGCCATTCCCGCCTTACCATAAATGACTTTCCAACGCTCGGTTTGTGCAATCCATTTGCCTTTGTTGTATTCAAACAGACGTAATTCCCCGAACATATTATCCCAGTCAGGGGCGATACTGACAATAAGCTGTTGTCCTTCCCGTGCAGGGACGAGCGGTTCAGCGCTGGCGTGGAAAGACAGGAGGGTCAGGATAACGCCAATAAATGAAACACCGATAATTCTCAAAAAATTCATGGGTCAATATGTACCCGAAAGAGGTGAAAACCAAATGATTATTTAATCGTGACGGGTGTTCCTACGGAAATTGAGTTGAATAGTGTTTCGGCAAAGTGTTTAGGCAAACGAATGCAGCCATGTGAAGCTGGGAAGTTTGGAATAAACCCTTCGTGCATACCCACACCGTCATCGGTTAGACGCATAAAGAAGGGCATGGGTGCGGGTTTGTAAGTCGTTCCAGCGGGAGGCGTATCAGAGGATTTGGCGTTGGAGTCGACGATTTTGCCTTCGGCGTTTACAAAACTTCCGTACAATGTGGAGTGATGGTTGGCACGTTTTGAACTCACTTTATACACACCCGCAGGGGTTGAATACCCTTCACGGCCTGTGCTCACTCGGCTCCAGCCGACTTCCTGACCATTACGCATGACTGACATGCGTTGAGAGGCGCGATCAATTTCAACTGTAACAGGGCCTGCAGCAGATTGATCAGTCCATCCGTATTTAGGTTGGACGGGAGCAGCTACTCCTTGAGGCGATTGAACCACTTTGGGTTTTGGACGTGTGGTTTCGCAACCTGTTATCAATAGAACGAGACAGATGGAGATCAGGAAAGGGAGTCCAGAATTTTTAAAAATCATATTTGGGGGTAAATGAGTGAGGGTATATATGCACCAGATTTGAAATTTTTCAAGCTAAAGCAAAATCAACTTGTCGTTTAAACATATCCACGCGCGCAACCACGACCTCAAGGGTATCGCCTGCCCGGAACTTGCGTTTGTTTTTTCGCCCAACTAGTTCCTTACGTTCTGGCATGTAAGTATAGAAATCATCATCCATGCAGGACACGGGCACAAGTCCCGAGAGTAGAAATTGAGGAAGCTCCACAAGCATTCCATAGTTACGGATATCCAGAATGCTGGCTTTAAACTTTTGCCGCTTCTTTTTGTCCTCGAGCTGAAGTGCGAAAAATTCAAGCTTCTTCAGTTTCACGGATTCCTGCTCAGCTTCTGCCGCGTTGCGTTCGGTATCCGAAATGTGTGCTGATATTTCGCCAAGTTTATCCGCCTGCAATTTCTGCGGTTTGCCTGTCACCTGACCATTAATAACTCTGTGCACAATGAGGTCTGAATACCGTCGTATCGGAGAGGTGAAATGCGTGTAATTAACCTTCGCTAACCCGTAGTGGCCTAGGGGTTTTGGTGAATAGGTTGCGCGTTTGAGTGATTTTAAGAAACCGAGTTTGAGGGCGTATTCTTCGGGTTTGCCCTTGATCATGCCCAAGAACTTCTGAACTTCCCGTTTTTGTGAGAGATCACCGACGCGGTAATTATAGGTTACTAACGTTTCGCGAAATTCGTTGAGCTTTTCGGAATCAGGTTTTTCGTGAATCCGGTAAACGGAGTTAAGGCTCCTATTTTTTGTTTCGAGGGCGGTCACTTCGTTAGCTGAGAGCATGAATTCTTCAATCAATTGATGCGAAATATCGTTCTCAACCAGGTCAATTGCGGTGGGGCGCCCCGATTTATCGACTCTAACTTTAACCTCTGGGAAGTCGAGTTCTAGGCTCCCATTTTCGAACCTGTTTTTACGGAGCAACGACGCCAGTGCCCACATTTCCTGAAGTTTTGCGGAAAGCTCTCGAGCTGTGGGAGGGGTATGGTCGGGAATAACATCCGCGCGTTGGAACGGGTTAATGGGAACTTCATCCGCACCGTTAAGCAACGCAAAAGCTTGTTTGTAGGTGAGCCGTTTGCGGGAACAAATGACGGTGTTCTCAAACCGGTAACTCTTAATTTGGCCTTTTGGGCTGAATATAATATAGGCGGATTTTGTAAGTCGATCGACGCCTTCTTTTAATGAGCACAACCCATTGGAAAGATGTTCTGGGAGCATGGGCAACACTCGGTCAACAAGGTACACGCTATTCCCGCGCGCCTGAGCTTCTTTATCCATTGCGGTCCCAGGTCGGACATAATACGAAACATCGGCAATGTGCACGCCCAGTTCCCAATCACCGTTCTTTAAATGGTCAACTTCTACCGCGTCGTCGTAGTCTTTCGCGTCGTCCGGGTCGATCGTAATGATAAAGTTCCGACGTACATCTAGACGTCTTTTGTATTCGGCGCTGGGAATGGTAAACTCTATATCCCTAACTTCGTCATTAACTTCCACTGGGAATTCGGTGCGCAGTTCAAATTTGCGTATGATTGAAATCATATCCACGCCGGGATCATCTTTGGACCCCAGCACCTCAATGATTTCACCTTCGGGATTAATGTTGCGTTTTTCCCAAGGGAGAAGTTTCACAACCACTTTGTCGTTAATTTGGGCGCCTGGGTAAGGTTTGACATAAATGTCGTGGGGTATACGGGGTTCGTCTGGAACCACATAAAAAAAGTTGGGACTCTTTTGCAGGGTCCCCACGATCGAAGTGCGCGCGCGTTCAACAATTCGCACCACTTGGCCCTCGACCTTTTCGGAACCCCCAGGACTTTTATCCCGACCGAACCTCTTGGATTCCGTAGTTCGAACGCACACCTTGTCCTTGTGTAGAGCAACGTCTAGGTTTTCGCCGCGGATATAAATATCAGGTTTGATTTCGTCTCCGGCCTGTCTATCGGGCGATACAAATCCGAACCCTTTTTCGTTCATCCAGAGAGTGCCGACCACGAGATCAACTTCCTTGGGTAGACAGTACCGATCCTGTTTGAGACAGAGGATAGTCCCTTTGTCTGTCATTTTTTTAATCACGTGAAGCGCTTGATTCGTGTCACGCCCCTCGACGCGGAGATTCTTGAGGATCTCCTTTTTTGTCATGGGATGGTAATTAGGATCCGAGAGAAGGTTAACGACTTCTTTTTCAAAATTCATGGGCCAGATAGTATCAATTGCTTTCAGTCTCACAATTCATTAATTTGTACGACGATGTTTGTTGAGATTTCATCATCTGAGGCTATTCAAACTCGAAAACAACTGGAATTGGGTCGGCACTTTTGTTTTCTGGATAGTTCCATGCGCAATCCGACCGCGGGAAGGTATTCAATTATCGCGGCAAACCCGGTTGAAGTGGTGACCGGCTCGGTAAATGATCAAGATTCCTTCGAGCGTGTTTTTGCGCACTATCGCCTTTCCTCTGCGCCTGAAGTGCCATTTCCATTAGGAGCGGCTATCGGTTATGTGACGTACGAGGGAAATTATTGGTTCGGGTTTTACCCTTCGCTTCTCATCCTTGACCATTTGTTGGATAAAAATTGGGTTGTGCGTGCGGATAGACTTGACCTCACAAGTTCGTATGCTCCGAGGCAAAGTGGTTCGGGGGTTGTTGAAGCACTTCGCGATAGCTGTTCGGAGAGCGCGTTTATCGAAAAGGTGCTTCGTGCGCAGGAGTATATTGCTGCGGGGGATATTTATCAGGTCAATTTATCTCACCAACTTTCCTGCGGATGGGAAGGGGACCTGAAGGCGCTTTACCAGTCACTTCGAGAAATAAGTCCTTCTCATTACAGTGCTTTTATTGATGGGAACGGCGAACAAATTTTGAGTTCGTCCCCTGAACTTTTTTTGCGGATTTCCGGGCGCCATGCTGTGACTCGGCCTATCAAGGGAACGCGCCCTCGATTTCGTGACCCGATTCGCGACGAGCAATCGGCCTACGAACTGATCCGTAGCGAAAAGGATTTGGCGGAACTTGTAATGATCACTGATCTTGAACGGAATGATCTCGGCAAAATATGTGAGTACGGTTCGGTACACACAACCGATTTAGTGCGCTTGGAAAAATACGCCCACGTGTTCCACCTCGTTTCGACTATAGAAGGAACACTTCGTGAGGGCTTGGGACATTTTAAAGCGATGACAGAAATGTTTCCTGGTGGATCCATCACGGGAGCTCCAAAGATTCGGGCCATGGAGATCATTCGGGAACTCGAACAACGTCCGCGTGGGGTTTATACGGGATGTCTAGGTTACTTGGGGTTTAACGACGAATCATGCCTGAACATCGCGATTCGAAGCATGGTTTGTCGGGATAACGAAATTTCTTTTGGTATTGGGGCGGGAGTTACGATAGAATCTAATGCAGCTCTAGAATATCAGGAAACCATGCATAAAGCGTGCGGAATGTTATACGCCTTGAATGGCATGGGTATTAGGAGCACAACGAAAGCCTAACCCTCAATGCTCGCTTTTCTAAACGGGATTTATATTCAGGAAGAAAGAGCCCAGATTTCTGTGTTCGACCGGGGATACCAGTTCGGGGACGGAGTCTTCGAGACCATGCGGATTTATCATTCCAAGTATTTCCTCCGCGAAGCTCATCTCCGCCGCTTGTACGCAGGGCTTGATACGTTGGGCATTCCTATGCGTTTTGCCCTTGAGGATTTGGTTCGCGTGACGAAAGACTTAGTCTTGAAAAACCATGTCATCCACGGGTTCGCACGCGTTGTTGTCAGTCGGGGCCGATCCGATTTTGGTTTAGGTACGGCGCGTCAGATGGTGCCAACTGTTCTTGTTGTCGCGAAGAATCGTGAGGTTTTAACACCACTCGAGTACGAAGTCGGTTTCAGGGTGATTATTGCTCAGCGGGTTTTTGCGGCTAACCAAGGGTTAAACGAGTTTAAAACGATAAATTACCTGCCCAATATCATCGCTAAAAGAGAAGCAGAGAAGGCGGGGGTTGAGGATGCCCTTTTGGCAAATACTTCCGGAGAAATTATCGAGGGAACGGCCAGCAATGTGTTCTTTGTAAAACAGGGCACACTCGTTTGTCCGCCGGATCTGGCCGGGTTAAATGGGATCACGCGTCAGACTATTTTAGAAATTGCCGAAAAGAATGAAGTTCCCATCCAAAAAAGGCCCATTACCGCAGAAGAACTTTATTCGTCCGATGAAGTTTTCCTGACCAGCAGCGTTCAAGAAATCCGGGGGGTCGTGTCCGTCGACCAACGCCCCATCGGCGAGTGCAAAGTCGGTCCATTAACCCGGCAGTTCGAAGTTTGGTACAAAGAGTCCGTTAAAGCAGGGCTCAAAGATTAATTGATTAAGCCCAGACTTCACGGTTGCGTAACTTCATGCCGACCATGGATTCGATATATGAAATAGCGTCGTCCGCAGCTGTGGCCATAGAATCAAAAGAATCATCAATAATATCGACGGCCTTGGTGTGTATGCGTGAGGCGCGTGATGGTTTAGCATGAGAACGGTTTGAACGACGTGAGTGAGTTTGCTTCTTCATAGAACTCTCATACAACATCTTCTGTGCCAACCTTTTCAAGGTCGCTAAAATGAGAGTAAAAGAGTGATCAAGGTTACTGATGGGACGCGTGTTATTTATACAGGAAGGACTGCGTTTTGCCATGGATAGAGATTTTATTATAAAGTAATTTCAGAACATTGGTCTTGGGATCGGTAAATTCCTTCTAGAATCCCTATCACTTTTTCCGTTTCAGTCCAGGGGACAGGCGAAGGGGTGTTATTTGCAATGCAATCGTAAAAGGCTTTTAACTCGACTGTGTGCGGATTTTCGACTGTGTGCGGATGAGTAATAGTCCCCTGCATAAAGTTTCCACTTTCGACAGTTGCAAACTCCCCAGTAGGCCATTTGATTCCGCCGTTTTGCCCGAAGAGTTGACAGCTCATATCCTCGTCTTCGTGTTGATGTCCCAGCCAAGCGGTCTCGAGAACCAGCGAACATCCATTTTCAAAGTGTACAAAGCCCGCTGCAAAATCTTCGACCGAAAACTTCTTTCGATCCCATTCCCCCCAGCGTCCTGAGATTTTATTGCCCTTTGCAAAAATGATCTTTGAAACACCAGTCACCCGTTTGGGGTTGGGAAGTCCATCAGCCATGGAAAAACAAGGGACAAAAGGGACAAAAACAAGGGACAAGTAGGGTCAAAAACAAGGGACAAGTAGGGTCAAAAACAAGGGACAAGTAGGGGTCAAAAACAAGGGACAAGGGACAAAAACAAGGGACAGGCTAATAGTTGTGGATAAGGGAATAAAATAGGATACAACCTCAAGTAAAAGATATTCGTAATATTCTTCAATTGGGGATATTGCATAAGCGGGTTGTTCTATGAGGGGATTAAGATTGAAGGGTGAGGGAAAGTGTTATTACCACTGCCTTTCGCGGGTGGTGGATCGGAGGTTTGTTCTTGGGGATAGGGAAAAGGAACGGTTTCGGAAAATGATGCGGTCAGTTGAGGCGTTCTGTGGAGTTTAGGTGATCACTTATGTGATCATGAGCAATCATTTCCACATTCTTGTTGAGTTGTGGACAAGGGACAGTTGTGGACAAGGGACAGTTGTGGACAAGGGACAGTTGTGGACAAGGGACAGTTGTGAAGGGACAGTTGTGAAGGGACAGTTGTGAAGGGACAGTTGTGAAGGGACAGTTGTGAAGGGACAGTTGTGAAGGGACAGTTGTGA
>JAWXCD010000021.1:0-62272 GCA_034440535.1 Verrucomicrobiota bacterium
CCTTAACCGTCACTTCACAGTCCATAGGAATGTAAAGCTCTGTGCGCGACCCGAATTTAATCATCCCAATGCGTTCTCCTTTTTGAACTTCGTCCCCTTCATTTTTCCAAACGCATATCCTTCTGGCAATAAGCCCAGCCACCTGACGGATGACGAGGGAAAATCCGTTGTGCTCAATCAACCAAGATTGACTTTCGTTCTCCACCGAACATTGAGGATGTCGCGCGTCTAGGAATTTCCCCGGATAATGTTGCAGTTTCGAAATTTTGCCGAGGTAAGGCGCGCGATTGATGTGGACGTTAAATACATTCAGAAAAATGGCGATACGCTTCATTTTCTTTTGAGTAAATTGAGTTTCGTCGAGTTCTTCTATGGCAACGACAACTCCGTCGGCGGGAGATACAATATCCTTTTCGTCCTTGGAGGCGTGACGTTCGGGATCCCGAAAAAAGTACATAATATACATGGCAAAAACAGCAATCAAAAGCTTTACCGCTGCGAGGGCGATGCGAACGGATGGGTAATTTTCGCCTAACACGAGAAAAATAATGAAGCATAGGGACCAAGCAGCGAAACAAGAATAAAGAAGGTTTTTTGATTCCTCGAAAGCTTTATTGTTATTCATTCAAGGGAGGTTAGCGGGTTCAGTTTAAAACCAAAGCGATATTTCAAAGACGAAACTCTTGGGGGAAATCCAAGAATCTTTCGCAGAAGGCCAACAAGGAAAGCTACTTCAATAATTTTTCTAATTGAGGATCTTTCGACATGCCAAAAGATTGGGCGAGCCCATAATGACGTTTAGCCAAAGCTTTAGCTGGAGGTTTTTGGGTGGCATAGATGACGGCTAAATTAAAATGCGCATCGGCGTATCCAGGATCAATCTCCACGGCTTTGCGCATTTCCTGTTCAGCGTTCTCCTGCCAACCTTTCTGGCTACAGGCAATTCCGAGATAGTTGTGGGCTTGAGCGTTTTTTGGGTCGATGGCAAGCGAACGCGTGAGCGATTCGATAGCTTGGTCATATTTACCCTTTTGGTAGTAAACAATGCCAAGAATGGAATGTGAGAATGCATCATTCGGAGCCACAGTAATGGCTTTTTTAAGAGCCTCTTCAGCTTTGTCGTATTTGCCTTGTTGGAAGTGAACAACGCCTAAGTTGGAAAGAGCATAAAGGTTGTCAGGAACTTGTTGCAAAATGAGAGAATACTTTGCGGCGGATTCATCGTACTTCCCTTTTTCGAAAAGCATTTTGGCTTCTTCAGTCACGGGCAACAATGCGGCGGGTACTTTTGGGCGGCCAGTCGTGTTTCCACTATCCGGGTTCCGGTTTAGAGGAGCAGAAATTTCGGCAGATGTGGTTCCTGTGCTGGCTGCTGAAACTGTAAGATCTGATTGGGTTCGGAATAATGCGAGTTCGTCTGGAGCCATGGGCTCGTAAGGGGATGTCAGAATATCAATTTGTTCTTGGAGAACGGCCGACTTTATGGCCAACTTTTGGAGCTCTTCGGAAACAAGTTTTTTTGCGGCTTCGCGTCTGGCCTGATCTTTTTGCTGACGTTCAACAATTCCTCGTAAAAGAACGTTTTCTTTCTTCATCGTTTCATCTCCACCTGTGGGGGCAGTGATCCCCGAACTTGCGGCGTCTAGTTGTTTTTTGAGTTCTTCACTCGTCTGCCGGAACGATTCGTTTTGCTGCTGCGCTAATGAAAGTTGTTCCTTAACTTTGGCAAGTTCTTCGCGAAGATTGTCAACTTTAGCGTCACCGCCTGTTTGGGAATTCAAACCTTTGATTTGGTCTTCCGCTGTGGCTAGTCGAGCCTTGAGTTCCGTGTTCTCCTTCATTAAATCCGCAACGCGCGCATCGAAATCTTCAGCCTTTGCTTGTGCCAACGCTTTTTCCGCTTGATCCAACTTTTCTTGTAGCGAAGCTTTATCGGCTTTCTCTTGTGCCAGTTGTGCCTTCGTATCGTCTAATTCTTTTTCGAGTGAAATGATTCTGTTTTTTAGTTCACCCAATTCCTCAGAACCTTGTGCAACGGGGGCGATGCTTGGTTGCGTTGGGGCTTCATCAGGAGCGGGTAGTGAATCCGTGGTGGTTGTGGAATCCACATTTGAGGGAGAAGGGGTTGGTTGAACAGCAGTCGGCGCTGGCCTAGGAGCCGGTTGGGCAACAGCAGGGACCTTGTCTGCAAGTGAGGCGATTTTATCGGCAACATATTTTCCGCGATAATCAACGATGTCCTTTTTCCAGTCAGGATATTGAGTTTTAATTTTATTTAAGACTTGTTCTGCCGATTTGTATTTGGCCATTGCTGAGGGAAGATCCCCGGCGCTTTCAGCCTTTTCCGCGTTTTGCAGGGTCACAAAGAAATTGAGGTACACATTGGCAGGGTCTTCGGCAGCCAAGAGGGTCAAAGGATTAATAAAGCCTAAAATGATAAAGGCTATCCAAGCAAACGTTCTCGCAGGAAAATGTTTCATAAGTTTCTTAACTGAGGGAGAAATACGGTAGTTATATATTATCGATTTTCCAAAAAATGCAACTTTTTTATCATTGACTCCTAAAAACACCAAGCCGGCTGTCACCCTAGGGATTCCCTGCCAGCATCCACAAAAATCGTCAATAGAACCCATTGCCGCGCTTTTTTGTCAAGGACCGTACTAGCTCTGTTTTTTGTGCCAGCTCCCCTTTAATACCATACGTTTATAAAATTTTATACCTAAAAATTCGTAATAACCCAAATATTGAAATTCACGCGCAATGCCAATGGTAAAAAGTTCATGCGGCAGTTTTGCGTATCAGATGCCCCAGGATTGCAATTCCACGTTCAATCTCGGGAGACCAGGGATTGCCGCAAGTCTGCCGAAGGTGTCCCAAGGGACAAGTGTCCCAAGGGACAGACAAACTATAGAAGTCTGCCGAGACATAGCTTTGATGCTTTGATTTAATACTCCAATAACCACCTCGCATTTATTGATCGAATTCCGATCGTAAATTGTTTGTCCGTCCCTTTGCATTGTTCCCTTGTACCGATCGTTCCCAAGGGACCGTTCCCAAGGGACAGACAAACTATCATTGTTCCCTTGCATTACAAGGGAGCCGGAAAAGGTTTGAATCTGGCGCCCTTTTCCCGTTACCTTCCCTCAATAACAACGCCAACGAGAATCAAAAGTATGCGCACGTCAGAAAACCAAGTTCTTATCAGTCATGTTTCCTGAAGAACATGTTCGGCGACAAAAACGTCTGAAGGCATGGTTTTCCCCCGGCCGGTTCGGTCTCTTTTACCACTGGGGCCTTTTCACAGGCGGAGGTAACAGTGCACAAGCTTCCTGGAAAGCCCCGCTTCGGTTTCAGTCCATCTCCGCTTTGGAACAACTGGCTCCTGACCCTGAAACCCTTGCCCACAACCTTGTTCAGACTGCCCTAAAGGTCCGGGCCCAATACATCACTTTCACTGTTGTTCATTCCTGCGGAGGATGGGCGGTTTTGTTTCCTTCCCGCGTCCCGGGCTTCATGCATGTCGCCACACGTGATTATGTTGGTGCCCTTCTCGCAGAAGCCCACAAACGTCAAATTCGTTGCATTCTCTACCTGCCCGGCAGTATGGGCCACTGGGACTCCCCGGGCGGTCCTTGGGTGGGAGAACCGCTCCGAAGTGCGGAAGGTTTCGCCGCCGGTCTTCGGTATTTGGTCAGAGAACTGGCTGAAAAATACGGCTCGCGAATCGACGGCTTCTGGCTGGACGGATTGGACCCACTGCTCTTCGACTTGCCGGAGCTAATGCACACGCTCCTGCCTGAGGCTGTGGTGATGGTCAACAACTTCACCCGGTTCAATGTCCCGGGCATGGACTGTTCCACCACAGAATTTCTCCCATCATCCCCGGACCCGATTTACAACCGGCCCAATGGACTGATCAAACCTATCGACTGGATCGCGGGAATGATGCCGCCAATGAAGGACTTTAACGAAGACATCCCCACCTGCAATGACTGGTGGCACGGGGCACCCCCTTACAACGAGGACTGGATTAAACCCTACGCGTACCGCCAGGGTCAGGGTCATTATCAAAGGGACCCGCTGTTCTGGATCCGGGAAATGCTCTGTTCTCTGGGCATGCGCGGGCAGTGGAATTACACCATGGGACTCGGCCCCCTGCTGGATGGGACGGTCCCTCCAGAGTTTTTGGGTATGATCGAAAAAATGGAGGACTTCATGGGCTGGGCCTCCGAATCAATTTTAAATACCACCGGCGGTGAAGGCTCAGGACTCGTGCCCGGATGGTGCAACGATGGCGCATTCGCCCCGGTCACCGTCTCACTTTCCGATCCGTCCCTTCATTATGTACATGTCACCCAAGCTCCCAGCACGGATTACCTTCGCATTCAAACGTCGTTCTATCGTGTTGAAAAAGTAGAACATCTCCGGACGGGAAAGCCGGTTCCCTTTTCACAAAATGGCGCTTTGGAAATCCGGCCGGAAAACTGGAATGATGTCGGCGAGTACGGCGCTCAGGTATTTCGCGTCAGCATGGTCAGAGCCTGATCCGAACGTCGCTATTTGATGAGCCTATTGAAACCGCCGTCCACGGTTTAGGTCACAGATGACGGATTAGAAAATATCCCACATTTAAAATTGACAGGGTATTAGTTGGAGACCCAGAAGAGAAGGACGAGGAAAATAGTACCGAGGAGACGGACAAACTTTTTGCCCTATAAAAAGGGTGCCATGACTTCTAAGAACGATTGAATGATATCCAGTAAAAGGAACGCTCCCAAAAAATAAAAAGGGACGTCTGGTTGACGCCCCTTTCAAGCTTGTAGATGGCCGATTAGAAAATGTTATTAACAACGTCTTTGATAATGTTGTTCCTGCTGTTGCGGTATTCGCTGGAACTTAGGCGCCCATCATCATTTCGATCTAATCTCGAAAAGTCGCTGGAACTTCCATTGAACTCGCCAAGAGTTATGTACCCGTCACCATTTTGATCCCTGCCGGAGCGAACATAGGAACGTGATCCAGAGTTTAATTCTGTGCGTGTGACGAAATCATCGTTATTTCGATCCAAACGATCAAACAAGGAGTCATTATTAAACTCATTACGTGACAGATGACCGTCCCTATTTCGATCTAATCCCGAAAACGAGCTCTTCGAACTGGAAGTGGATCGGGAGCTGGAACGTGTGCTCACTTCTGATCCGGATAAGTAACCGTCCTGATTGCTATCTTGAACAGCGAAGGAGTTGTCATTGCCCCGCCATTCCGAGCGAGAAATAATTCCATCACGATTGGAGTCTAGGCCATGATGTCGAATATGGGTGGTGGTGGAAGTTTTCCCTTCATGTTTTACGGACTTCACCTGTTTTTTGCTCTCTTTCCACTCTTTTTTCGCATGCTTGTCATGCTTGTCATTTTTAGCATCGACCGATTGAGTAAATGACAAGGCCATAGCTAATAAGGTTATATATCCCAATTTTTTCATAATGAATTCCTAAGTTAGCCCGTGAAGACGGGCGATTTTGAATAATTAATCGATTTTTTAATAGCATTAACGATGCCATACACAGTGACCAATAATTCGTCCGTCCAGTTTGAGTCGGCTCAAGAGAAGCAAAGAAGAAACGGGGAACAGAAAATTTCACGCGGAGGATTGGGAATTGAGGGGCAACGCTTTTTTGCACCCAAAAACTTAGGGACAGGCTATTAGTTGTGGACACGAGCGAATCTGCTTCCGGGACAACGTCGATTATTATGACGGAGAGGAAGAGTGATAGATACAACCACCACATTCCACCCTCATCATAACATGCGCGAGCCACGCACCCAAAACTAAGGGACAGGCTATTAGTTGTGGACATGACCCCGAAAAAATCATGGCTGTCAGACGGGGGGTTCTTGATGTCTGCCATGCCCAAGGTTGGTTGGACGAACAGGCTGCCCGGATGGCAGGGGTAGCGCGGGAGGGACTGAGTGTCACGGAGGGGGATGAACGTCATAAGCCATTTTACCTCGATGCACAGACGCTCCGCTGTTTTCATGCACTGTCCCAATCGCCGGAACTCCTTGATGTGTTCAGATTACTCTTCGGCGAAGAACCACTCGCGCACAGCCGTAACATCCTCCGGACGATTTTTCCGAACTCTTCGCAAATCACCACTCCCGCTCACCAAGATTACGTCCAGATCGGAGGGACTACAGAAACCTGGACCACTTGGATCTCGCTCGGAGAGTGTCCTGTCAAATTGGGGGGACTCGCGGTCAGTTCCGGGCTGCATACCAAAGGCGTATTGGAAATGAAGAGTGCCTAATGGGGCCGGCGGTGTTGGGGTTGATGTTCCGGAGGACACTGTGACATGGGCCGCCTGGCGTTTCCAGTAATGCATAGGAAATGCCCGCTGTCTTCAAATACTGGAAGTGAGTACTGGCGGTGGGAACAATGGTGCGGGATGAGGTCCGTGCGCAAATTGCACCATTCCTCACACCCGACAGATATTCATCATTTTTTCAAATGCTCAAAAAACGAAGCCGCACCGAGCGCCAGCAAAGAGCTTTCACTGGAGAGAGTGAGCATTTTGATACCCGCGCTCAAAGGCACCGGAATGTCAGCGGGTTTGCGCACAGGCAATGAGAATTGGCGGTTTAGTTCCTGCGAGGCATCTAGACAGATCTTGATTTTTTTCTCCACCTCGAGACAAAAAAGAAAAACTTAGAAAACTAAGGGACAGGCTATTAGTTGTGGACAGGAGGGCGTAATTAGATTTCCTGAAATCTCGCCTCATGTTTGAGGCGAGTTTTTTCGGAATCGGTTTAGCGAAACTAATTAGTGCCCGCTCAAGTTGTCCTTATTGGGCAGTCGAATAATATCAAACCAATAATTGTTCAACTCTTTCATGACCTGAACCAGTCCATCAAAAGACACAGGTTTGGAAATATAGGAATTGGTGCCCAGATAATAGGAACGCACAATATCCTCCTCAGCCTGAGAAGTGGTCAGAATGACAACGGGAATGGATTTTAGGGTCTGACTTTTTTTAATTTCCTCGAGAACCTGATGACCGTTGACTTTTGGCATGTTCAGATCCAGAAGGATGAGATCAGGTTGTGGGTATATGGAAGAATCACTGTACTTGTTTCGTTGATGCAGGAAATCAAGGGCGTCCTGGCCGTCCTCAACAAAAAAGACCTTGTTGGAAAGACGTGACGCGAGCAAGGCTTTCTTGGCCAGCATCCGATCTTCGAGATCGTCGTCGACAATTAAGATTACTATCGATTTTCTTTCAGGGGTCATAGTGTCCTCATATGTTTATTTTTTTTGCAGTGTAAAAGTAAATTTGGAGCCAGTCCCCAGTTCGCTTTCAGCGGTTATTCCTCCGCCGAAGCGTTCAACGATACGATGGCAGATTGCCAGGCCGATCCCAGTTCCCTCAAAAGTTCCCCTGTCGTGCAGTCTGACAAAAGGTTTGAATAGTTTGGAGGCATATTGGGGATCAAAACCCACCCCGTTATCGGAAACAGAGATGGTACACATTTCATCTGTTTCTTTTTCCAAACGAACCTTGATGATTGGCTTGCGGTCAGATGATATAAATTTCAAGGAATTGGAAATGAGGTTTTGAAAAAGTTGCCGTATTTGTACTTGATCAGCCTTGATGGAAGGAAGTCGATCGAATGTGACCAGTGCATCATTCTTTTTAACGGCGATTTCCAGGTCCTGCAAAACTTCATCGAGGGTTACATTTAAATCAACTTTTTCCACCTTACAAATCCCACTTGTCAGCCTTGAATAAGAAAGCAGACTTTCAATCAATGCCTGCATTCTTTTGGCGGCATTTTGCATCCTTGAAACGTAGTCCTGGCCTTCCTCCGGAAGGACGGAATTATATTCAGTTTTAAGAAGATTTCCAAAAGCCTGGATTTTGCGAAGTGGTTCCTGGAGATCGTGTGATGCGACGTAGGAAAATTGCTGCAAATCATCATTGGACCGTTTTAAATTTGTGACGTTTCTAAGTAATTGGCCATTCAAGTTTTTAATGCTAATTTCATTTTCTACCCGTTCATACAGATAACGATTAGCAACCCTATAAAGGAAATAAAACAGGATGAGAATGAAGCCGGCGAGCACGAGAAAAACAGCAATGCTATTTTTGAAGTCGTGATCGGCTTTTTTTTGCCGCTGGGCTAAAATCTGAAATTTGCCCACTTTAATTTCACTAATGGACTGATCGATAAATTCAGTGAGGTGCTGGCCCTCATTTCGCGTGATCATCTGTATCGCCTGCTTTTGGTTCTGGTCAACCAGCGCCACTGTATAATCCATCAGAGCAACACGTTCATTTATTCTTTGGTCCAATTGAATAATATTTTTATACTGGGATGAGTCGACCGGGACATCGGCCAGCAATTCACTCTTTGCGGGAAAAATCTCCTTGTGGAATTTTAGGTAATTTTTCTTGTAACCTTCGTCCTTGGTAATAACGTATCCACGCATGGACGATTCGGCGGAGGCGAGCTTCACATAAGTTGCATCCAGTTGGAACAAACTCTTGTATGTTGTTAAAACCCATTGAGAACTATCATTAAATGAGTTGAGGCTCCCCAGAAAAATTAAAAGTATTGATATTCCAAAAACGGAAATGACTGAAGTCGTGAGGAAAATCTGTGCGAGAAACAACTCAAACCTTTCCCCTTTTAGTTGCTCCTGCTGATTTTCCCATGCCAGACAAAGCACCGCGATTCCTGAAAGCAGAAACCCCACGGCCGTATGGCCAGCCAATGGAGCATAGTTCGTCCAATGATAAATAAACTCGAGATCGGAAATCTCGCCGAGTAAACTAAAGAAACCAACAAATGCCACAATGACTGAGAGAAGTTGAGCCAGCCGAAAGATCCACCTTCTCCTCCAGGATTTCAGAATAATAATTGCCGATACACCTATAAGCGAAAAACAGATGGCACTCAGTGGCGACATACGCCCTGCAGAATCATGTGATCCGAAGCTGCTCGCATCTTCCATAAAAAGAGTATCTATCCCCAGCTGATAGCTGAAAATATGTTGAGACAGAGTGAGAGATCCAAAGAGAAATACAATCGAAGCTAAAAGGAGGGCGACATTCTTCTGTCTTTTATTGATTAACAAATAAATACCCAAAAGCAGAAAACTCAGAGCTAGATTAAATCGCATGATCGGAAAATCTGGATTGATCGTCGTCATCCAAGGAATTCCTAAAACCCATCCGGTCAGGACAGTGACGCCGAGCACGATCAATAAGGTGCCAAAAAGGTTTTGGGAAATCTTAAGAGAACGGTTAGGCACGAGGGGTCTCATCAGAGACTTAGCACTCATAAAGGTCAACGTATTTTACTGTTATACCCCCCGATTCACGGAATAAAACCGCTTCCGATCTGCACTATTACAATTTAGTCCGCAATAAAGGGGATAGCCGAGTAAGAACTAAAGTGCGGCGAACATTAACTAGGCGGGCTTAGAAATTTTCTTCTCGAAGTCGATGGGTATCGTGATGACAAAAACTGTACCTTTGCATCCCGTGGTGAAATCGACAAAGATTCTTCCCTTGTGATAAGCAACCATCTGCCTGGCAATGGAGAGCCCGAGGCCCGTGCCAGGTTTGTTCACACCTGAAGCGCGAAAGAACTTATCAAATACTTTTGTGGCGTTCTCCGCAGAAATACCAGGACCCTCATCGCTGCAATAAATTTTAACTTGGTTATCCCCCTCGGCAAAAGTCTGAATGCAAATCTCTGAGTTTTCCGGAGAATATTTGATCGCGTTGGCGATGACGTTGTTCAGGGCAAGGTTAAACATCGCCGGAACAACTTTAACAAACGGGATTTGATCACTAAACTTCTTGGTTATCCGAATCCCTTTTAAATTGCTGGCAGTGACCAATTCTTCAATCGACTGGTTGATAAAGGAGTGTAAATCCAGAATGACCGGCTCCTTTAAAGTGATGCTTTCCTGATAGCGGCTCAGTTCAAGAAGATTATTGATGATGGAATTAAGGCGCAAAGTTTCCTTGATAGAAATTCCGATCATTTCCCGTTGCGGCTCATTGAGAGTCCCTGTTTTTTCCTCCTCCAACAACATCAAATACATTTGCAGGGTTGTGAGCGGGGTTTTTAATTCGTGACTGACCGTGCCGATGAGATCGGTTTTTGCCAGATCTGAAAACCTTAATTCGGTTACGTCTTGAAGGATGATGATCCCAAGTTCAGGTAGTTCTTTGCCCTGGGTTAGTGGCGCGATGCGCAGCACAAAATGACGGTCATTGTCCTCGATTTTTAAGGTATATATGTCATTAAAATCAAGGGCAACAAAGGCTGTTTTTTCAACGAGACAACTTTCAAGATGAGTTAAGATTTTGGGCCAGACTTGTTCAAGTAAACCCGTTTTTTCGTACAAATAATTAGCCGGAGGGTTGGAGAAGATGATCGTTCCATTTTCTTGAACAATAAAAACTGCATCTGGAATTGAAGCGAGGATGGCGAGAATGAACTGGCTGTATTTCTGGGTGGTTGCCTGAAGCTGGGTAAGCTTGTCAAAGTTCCTGCGTTCAATGGAATAACGGATGGACCTAAGGAGAGTTTGTGGGGAAACCTGCCCCTTCATCAAATAATCAGCAGCGCCGCGATGAATAGCACTAAAAGCTAATTCCTCATCTGAAAATCCTGTCAAAATGATAATAGGACACCCTGAAGCGATTGCTTGTAGTTGTTCAAAAGTGTCAATACCCTGACTATCTGGCAGGGTCAAATCTGCGAGAATGATATCGTGCTTGTTGAGCTTAATAAACTTTTTTGCCTCTTCAAGAGATGAAGCAATGTCAGTTTCATAATTGACATTTTTATTGAATTCCGAGGCTTTTTTGAGGTGTTTATTGAAAACAAAGACATCCTCATGGTCATCTTCAATTAGAAGTATTTTTAGTTTTTCCATTGCGGACGGTCGTTGATGTTAATCAATAAGTTTAATAAGTTTAATGTTAGAAAGTGCTGATAAGAATTTGGTCTACCCCGCGCCTCGCGCCGCCGACACTGATGGAGGTTAAAGTTTGCACACCCCTCGAACTATAACAAGACATAAGTCCCGTTCACCGGAAACTGCGAGTTTGAGGGATTGGAAGGTAGAAGGCAGCCGGTGGAGAAAGGATGAAGGGACGTGTGGCTGACCGGGGCGGGATCCGAAGGGACGCGGATGCGAAGGGACGGACAAACAATATGCTTTTATTGAGCGATTTCCGATCATGTTGTCCATATCGTCGTTCAATACGAAAACGTAGAAAATGGCTTTTAAAGAACAAATAGTTTGTCCGTCCCCGTTGACTCGTCCCCGTTGACTCAGGAACGGAACTTCCGTGTTTCCCATGCTGGAGGTATGACATTGCTGGCATCCCTCCGGGATGCATTCGGGGGGGATTTGGTCCGGTGGTGTCACTTCGCTCAACCACCGGCTACAAGCTGAGAAACCTCCGGCTTCTATGGTTCGCCGAAGGAACGGACAAACAATATGCTTTTATTGAGCGATTTCCGATCATGTTGTCCATATCGTCGTTCAATACGAAAACGTAGAAAATGGCTTTTAAACAAAAAAGAGTTTGTCCGTCCCCGTTGACTGTCCCCTTTACCGAGGCGCTCCCCCATTCACGGGACACCCAGAGCGACCACCATGTCCGCTGCTTTCCCGATGAGTCAAAGGCTGTCCCTGTTGAACTCAAGGCGGGTGGCGCTCTATTTTTCAACTGCGGCGTGCCTCATTGTACCCGTGGGAACGAGACTGATGCCGACCGCGCGGGACTGGCCCTTCACTTTCTCCGCACAGATTGCCGAAATCAGGAATATGAACGCGATGGCATGTACCGCGGCCCCTATCTGCGCGGCCCTCTCGCCAACGGTGGTCGCCAGGAACATGGCGTCATGGTGGAAGGCACTTGGGATGCCGAAGTCGAAACCGTCCTCAACCGTTAATATAGTCCGTTAAACCGACCGTAACTTATCAAATTTCGCGAGGGCCGCGGTTTTAAGGAATGATATGTACTGGAAAAAGTGGACATGAGTTTGTCTTAAAGGGAGACTTAAAAGATGATCAATATACGATACAGCATTGAGCATAAAAAAGAGGCGGTGGGGATGTTGGTTATCGATGGGTTGAGTATCGGTGAAGTGAGGGTACTTTTATAGGTGGAGCCGCGGCTGGTATGATGTTTTTGTAGGTGCATTGCCGGTATGTGCGGAGTTGTCTCCAGAAAAATATGGGAACGACAGACACGGCGAGAAGAGTCAGCAGAACGGAGTCGCGCCATCCTGGCTTGTAACCATTCTTCTTAAAAAGGGCCCTTGTCATTTCGGAAGATTGAAAGAAAGCGTGATCAATCAAAAGCAGTTGAGCAAAGAATAGGGTCCTCGTGGAGGCATGGGCTGGAAGTGGTTTACTTCTGTTTTTCATTCGACGGTTCTTTCGCCTTCATCCTCCCTCGATGCGAAACGGGGATCAGTTGATGAATTTCGCTTCATGAAAAAATCGCTGACGAGGGTGCATTCGACTCCGAACGGAAGGTAACCTGCAAAGCCGAGCAGCGGCATTTCGAAGATGTGGAATCGCTGGACATAAGGCACGGTGTACACCCATTTCGCTAGGCTCCATTGATTCCACATTTCCCAAAAAAATCCGCAGACGAGAGCCGCGAGGGCGGAAGTAACAATCACCGTCCAGTCGCCACGGCGGACGTCTTCGGCCAAAGGTATGCGCGCTCCAGTTAGGAGACCGACGCCGGCAAAGAGTGCGACGGGGGCAATCCAAAGCATAGAAAAAAGGGAGAACGGAAACCAACTGAGGAAATACAGTCCGAGCACGGAAATAAGAACCATTAAAGCAGCGCCGCCTTTTTGTATTTGAGGACGGATATTGATCCAGTTTTTGAAACAGGTGTGCCCCGGCCAGAGAGCTTCAATGAGTGATCGAGTTGAGGCGACGGCTGGAAGTACGGTCGAAAAGGAGAGGGTAGCTAACCCAAAATAAGCAAGGGGAGTATAATTTTCTGTTCCGATATAATTCCAATTTTGGACGAACCGATTCAAGTATTCAAAAAACCACCAGAACGCAGCACTTACTGGAAAAAGGATCAGCAGTTTTAAGGTGTGTCGGGTAAGGAAACAGGAGCCGGTTAATTTATAGGTCCAGGCGTTGACGATAACGATATACGAAATCCAGAGTGGAAAATAGGTGTGTGGTTGAACCGAAGTGGCCCATGGAAACCGTGTCCATGCGATAACCCACCAACCCACTAGATGGATGAGGGCGATCCAACCCCAAATCGGAAATGGGCGGCGGTTGCTTGGGTTGTTTAGGGGCGCAACAGTGCGTGCGTGCGTCCGAAGGGCTTTGAGCAAAAAAGGACAAACGAGAGCGAGGATCAACGCTAAGCACAGGATAAACATCGGCCACGAGAACGCTGGCATTTGGAGAAAGAACGTGCGGGGAGGAAATTCGAGGTAGGGCGTTAAGGAAATCCCTTTGGCTAGCACTCCCGCCGCAGGGAGGAGGATCAGCGCGCAGCCCGCGCCGACGACGCACAATGTCCTAAATATCTTGTTCATGGTGTAATAAAACGAGAGTTCGAATCCGTTTATATTTTCGCTCCTCTTGCCCCGAATAGTTTTTCAATGATCCCAGATCGTTTGCGTTTTGGGTCCACTGCTTTGGCAGCTTTCTGGAGTGCTTCTTCGAGAACGCCGAGGTACTGGATAAAACTGTCCCGGCCTTTATCTGAGAGCGTAACGGTGGTCTGGGGTTTCACGCCCACAAACTCTTTCTTGATGGTGACCATTCCGGCGTCTTCCAATGTCTTGACGTGCCGACTGAGGTTGCCATCGGTGAGTTGGCATTCTTCTTTAAGCTGGTTAAATGTCAGTCCTGAATCCGTTCCGGCCAATGCCGACATGAGAGAGAGTCTGTTGGGTTCATGAAAAACTTTTTCCAGTAACGAAAAAATATTTTCCTTTTCTGGTTGTTCTTGGTTTTTTTCGCTCATAATTCCTCTTCATCATTTGTGAGTTTGGTTGGATAAAAAAAGGTGCTCAGGTTCCGAGGCACTTCCCCGTCATAATGCAGAATCATTCCGCCCAACCATTCCCCGGCGAAAAAAACAATGCCCATTGGCCAGGGGTTGGTAAAATTTGTGGGCGGAGCTAAAAGACAAATGGTTCCTGCACATATATAATAAAAGCCAATCCACACAATCGCCCTCGGCAACACATGGCGCGAAGCTAAATTGGCCAGCCCATATAAGCTCATCCACACGCCAAATAAATATTGGTGATGTCCATTCGACAGCATGATAAATGTGAGAACGCCTCCTACGAATATGGAGGGCATCACGTCGAATACAGGTTTTAACTTCCGCACATCTCGTTTGGTGTCCGGATCAAATAAAAACCAATACACAAGCGCTCCAAAATTAATCAGTACCGCCACAAAACAGGTGAGGCCCCATCCAATCACATGAGCTTTTGGCTGCCCAAAAAAGCCTGGCCACGACATGATCATGGCGGTGATGAGGGCCAGCGTTCCGCAAATCGCTCGGGCGCGTCCGGAGTAGCCTTTAAATCGTTGTTTCTCCAAAATGCGTTCCCGCAATTCGTGGACTTGAGCTAATGCGTGATGGATGTGTCTGAACATAAAAATTATGCTATGCCGCCCTTTGAATACATAAAGCCTGTAAGGTTTGGCGTACGGACGTGATGACCGTATCGGGAGTACTTGTGCCCGCTGTTAATCCGATCGTGTCGCGTTGTTGAAACCATTCTGGCTTTATTTCTAAGGAGCTTTCGATTTGGATGACTCGAGGACAACTCTTTTGGCAGGTGGCCACCAGTTCCCGAGTGTTGTTGCTGTTGCGACCACCGACAACGATGACGATCGAACAAGCGCGCCCGAGTTCTTCTGCGGCTGTTTGGCGTTGTTTAGTCGGTTGACAAACCGTGTCGACAAATTTGACCTCCGCATTTGGAAAGGTCTCCTTTATGAGTTGCACCATTCTGATCACGCGCGATATGGGCTGCGTTGTTTGCGAGGCGACCCCGTATTTCTGATAGCTCGGGAGTGAAACCACTTCGGACTCCTCAAGGATCACAGAATGATCACCCAAATCGCCCGTCAATCCTCTGACTTCGACATGGTCCTTTTTTCCAATGATCACTGGGTAATACCCGCCGGCCACCAATTTTAAAACACTTCGATGCGCGAAATGAACGAGGGGACAAGTAGCCTCGGCGACTTTGTATCCCTTAAGTTCAAGGGCCGATCGTGTCTGGTTCGACGTGCCATGAGCCGTGATCATTACTCGCGAAGTAGTGATATCGCTTTCTTTATGTGCCACGCGGACACCTTGACGCGCGAGTTCATCGTTCACGACCGGATTATGGACAAGTTCACCAAGCATGGTTAAGGGTTCTGTCGCGGCGACTTTATGAGCCAAGGTGATCGCGTCTCGGACTCCGAAACACATGCCTAGGTGTGTTGCTTCTATTAATTTCATAAGATTCCTTTTTCCTTTTGATATTCTTCCAGCGCTTTTGCGGCGCGGTGATGATGCCATTGAAAACTCTGCCAAGGTTTTGGCTTTGTAGCGGCGCGGTCCATAATGATCTTTTGTAAAACCCCGTGCGCCTGAGTTTTTACAACCGCGTCTCCATCCTTTTGAGCCAATTCAATGAGGGCGGGCCATGCCGGAGGTCCGAGTTCCTCGAGATATTTAATGTCTATGCTTTTTCCAGCCAGAGCGTGATTGGTTACGTTGTAACGAGCGACCCACGTGGAAGTGAGATCAAATTGAATGATAAAAAAGAGGAAGAATGTCAGGACGACGTTGGTGCATAGGAGCCACGTAAAGCGTTTATTTTTTAGAATGTACCAAGCCAGTGCGATAAAACCCGCCAGGACCAAAAGCAGAAAATAAATGACGTAAACGCGTGTGGTGGTGAGTAAAAATTCGTCCACGTATTTTTTAAGTCGTAGGGCTGTGCTCAGGATCAAAATTCCGTTTTGGGCAATCCATAGGCTGGCCAAAATACGTACAGGTTTGGAGTGCTGAACCACGCCAGGCCGCGCTTCTTTCATCATGGTCATAACCAAAGCCGAAAGGAAAACCGAGGCGATCAGGTAATACACCCCCGAATGAACATAGTCAGTGTACGTGATTCCCTCAGGGATGTTGTCTTGAAGCCAGAGATACCGGATATCGATACCATTCACCAACGCGTACAGTAGGTTACCGCCTCCTAAGATGGCGATAAACTGAGCCGCAGAAAGCGGGACAAGACTTGTCTGGGGGAGTGGAGGATTTTCTACGAGCACGGCGGGTGCGTTAAGGTATGGGGGATAAACCAGGTACGCCGCGCAGATGGCTACACCAGCCCAAAAAAGAATGTGGAGTATCGAAGGAAATTGAATCGCTTCAAGGAGGTGGATCAAAGAAGTGAAAACATTTGCTAATTCCTTCGCGAAAATGGCATTGCCACCCATCAGCAGTAGAACAAAAGGGACCAAGATAATGAATGCGGGGACTACGACCTTAACGGCAAACAAAATTCTTTTGCCCGTTTGACTTGGGGTGTCATTACTTTTCAACACACGACTTTCAACCCATTGCGAGGTAAGGTCCAACCAACGGAACGGGAGGTAATAGATTTTGCGGAAGAGTCCAGTGATCCGGACGAACGTGCGCTGAATGTGGACATAAAACGAATCGGCCGCCAAAGCGAAGGTAAGAGTGATCAGGCACAGCACATTTGAGAACGAACTATGGAGAACACCGGCGATGGTCGAAATAATGAGAAGGACGGCGAGGACGCCCACCGTGGAGTGAAGTCGTTGCTTGGACCGGTTCCACATAACGAGCATTGCCATGAACAAACAAAAAATCGAAAATCCAGTGGCGGGGTTGGAATGGTAAACAAGGAAGTCTGCCGCTATCACCGCCAACCCCATGGAAATAAATACCTGTGTTACGGGGCTCAAACTGGGTTTTAGGGGTTGTTCACCGTCAATTAAAGGGGAGTTCATGCACTGCACTTTATACTGCAAAGTACTTTCCGTCAAGGGGTGTTTTTGTTTTTTCAACACTTGGGGGAACAACGAAGGTGCGTGATACCTACGCGATATCCTAATTAGTTCGCTAAAATTTCTAAAAAAGCCAGTTGTGGAGAACCATATGCTTCAATAGAACCCACGGAATTCAAAAATGAAAATTATTTCAACAAAAACACACGGATTTTTAGATTACTTAGTAGGCATCTTATTGGTTATCAGTCCCGCCTTATTCAACTTTAGCCGGGGCGGTGCTGAATCATGGATCCCCATGATTATGGGCGTTTCCCTCTTGTTAATGAGCGCCCTGACACGCTACGAACTGAGTCTTTTTAATCTTATCTCCATGCCCGTTCATCTTGGATTCGATATCGCAAGTGCCTTTCTTCTCACCCTGTCCCCTTTTATCTTCGGGTTTCATAGTTACATCATGATGCCCCATATCATCATGGGCCTCATTTTACTAAGCACCGCTCTAATGACCGACCCACACCCCAATCACATTCCCGCTAAACATGCCCATACACCCAAGAAAATAAAAAAGGATTTAAGGTAAAGGTAAGGTTTTAGAAAACTTGCCGAAACCGCGTTGGGGTTGAAGAAAAAAAATAAAACACCACCGTTCCAAGGTGGCCTTTGCTGGCATCCCTCCGGGATGCATTCGTCGTGTGGGCCGTGTTCCGGTGGTGTCGGTCGTACCTCGCTCAACCACCGGCTACATGCTGGGAAGCCTCCGGCTTGTATGATCCGGACGTGCCCGCCGGGATAAATAATTGCCTCTTCTTAGGGTCTCCAATTTGGGAAGCCTCCGGCTTGTACGAATGAGGTCTTGAATGCCGCCAAGATCGATCTTCATCCCCGGCATATCCATGAAATGCGGACACATCATCGAAACGCAAACACGGAGATTCCGTATTTCCCATGCCGGAGGTATGCCAGCATGTAGCCGGTGGTTGAACGAAGTGACACCACCGGATCACCGAATAAACATAAATCGCACCCCGGCAGGGGTGCCAGCGATTTCCCGTCTATGTCATCGACACACACGAGCCTCCATTATCATCAAATTTTTGCCACGAAGGTAGCAAAACGGAATCAACCCCAACGGGGTTGCGGTTGCAATTCGCTCACGCTGCGCCTTTTTCCCCAGCCCCAACGAGGCAACGTCCTCCAGGAATTTTATCCCCCTGCAACCACTTTAACGACTTCGAGCCGGTCGCCATGAGCGATTAAAGTGGTGTCATATTCGGACTTTAATAATGCGTGTCCGTTGAGTTCCACCAGAACAGAAGCATGGTTGACACTGCGATCCTTTAGAAAAGCCGAAATGGAAGTCTGTTCCTGAATTTGGAACGAGCGTCCATTCGCAAAAATGACAAGCTGGCGCGGCATGATCGTTAGAGTTTATGGCGCGGCTTCCACAGACGCCTCTGAGAAGGCTTGATCCCAATCCTTCCACACAGCCTCGTAACCCAACTCCTTTAGGCGCGCCGCCATTTGTTCGGGGGACCGATCGTCCGAAATTTCAAATTGCTCTTCAGCGGTCGTGGTGCCCTTTAAATCTAACCCGGCCTCCAATTGACTTTCCATGATTTTCCCGCGCACGGTCAGATGCACTTGCTCTTTGCCCGCGCCGGTGTACCCGCCCGGTTCGGTGTGGGATCCCGCGCTCATCATGGTGACGCCAAGCGGCACAAGCCTATCGCGGAGTGTCGCCTCTTCCCGTGTGGAAAGGACCAACCCCACTTGAGGAAAAGTAACGCGCAACGCGCAAATTAATTGAACAAAATCACGATCACTCACTGGAAAGTCAGGATGAAACCCACCGGCCGCAGGACGCATCCGAGGCAGCGATAACGTCAGCTGACTTTTCCAGTGCGTTTTAAGGAGGAACTCAGCATGGGCCGCAAGTGCGAGAGCCTCGGCCCTCCATTCACTGAGACCCAGGAGAACGCCGATGCCTATTCTGCGAAATCCGGCATCCGCCGCGCGTTCTGGTGTTTCCAATCGCCAATCAAAATTTTTCTTAGGTCCAAGCGTGTGAAATCGGTCGTAGGCAAGACGATCATAGGTTTCCTGGTACACCACAAGCCCTTCAGTCCCAGCCTCAACGAGGGGAACGTAATCGGCCGTTTCCATGGGACCGACTTCAAGAGAAAGCGCAGGGACAAATGGACGCAGCCGGGCCACGCAATTCTTTAGGTAATCGCCCGACACCCATTTGGGATGTTCTCCAGCGACCAACAAAATATTGCGGAACCCTTGTTCGACCAGATGCCGTGCTTCGGTTTCAATCTGATCTATCGACAGAGTCACCCGCATGACTGGGTTGTCTCTCGAAAACCCACAGTAAGAGCAGTTGTTAATACACTCATTGCTCAAATAGAGTGGCGCAAATAATCGGATCGCCCGGCCATGATACTGCAAGGACGTTCGATGAGCCTGCCCCGCAAGTTGTTCAAGGGCGTGGTTATCCATGGGCTTGAGCAAGGCCTCAAACTCCCTCAGTAACGGGCTTTTCTCGGTGGATAATTTATTAAATACAGAAACAAATGACATGGCGTCCGACACGATACCACCGCTCCCCAAGGACTCAAGAGTCTTTCCTTTTTCTGTTCACCTGATTTTCGGCTGAGTGGCGGCCGGTCAGAGCGATTTGAGCATTGCTACTGAATTGAACGTCAATCGACACATGGTCAGATTGTGGAGGCTGCGGGCGGAGAAAGAAGGGATTGGCGCCGTATGGGAGATTGCCCAAGGGCGGGGACGCAAGTCGCCATATGGGGCTTGAAAGAAAGACGGGATCATTCGGGCGACGTTGCAGAGTCGGCCAGCTGAATTTTGGACACACAACTAATAGCCTGTCCCTTAGTTTTGTCCCTTAGTTTTTGGGTGCGCGGCTCGCGCATGTTATGATGAGGGTGGAATGTGGTGGTTGTATCCATCACTCTTCCTCTCTGTCATAATAATCGACGTTGTCCCGGAAGCAGATTCGCTCACGTCCACAACTAATAGCCTGTCCCTAAGTTTTTCTCAGCAATTGCCAAGGACGAGGGTATCACCGTTGAGGAACTCAAAAAGAGTCCGGACTTCGATCCATACTACAATTTCAAAACTGAATCTGAAGGGACGGACAAATAGGAAAGATAATTGCACGCGAAGGCGCGAAGGTTGGGGGAGAGGGAGCCGCAGATTCACGCAGATTGAGGGAACGGGCAGAAATGAATACTGCGAAAATGCGGAAGCACTGGCGGAAGGCCCCTGTGGGGCTGGGTTAAAGCGCATTGGCATTAGGAAAATAGCCGCGAAAAGGCGCAAAAGACGCAAAAGGGAATCTGGGAAAAGATAATATCACGAAGACACGAAGGTTGGGGAGAGGGAACCGCAGATTTTGGGAAGTGGCTGGAAAATAAAATCTTCTTAAACGCTGCGACATTGGGACATTGATATGGATGCCTTCGATTGATTTCAAACTTGGTTTATTTTGCGCCTTTGTGCGGCTGAAAAAACCTTACCTTTGACGATGACGACGTACCGTCAGTTTTTCTTTGCCGCTGGAGTTCTCTGGGAGGACAGGAGGATTTTGAATAATTCTTGAAAGCGGGACAGCTCGTGTATGCGGGGATTTTTCGAATGGCGGAGGGAGTAATAACATTCGACAAACTCTTTTGAAGGGAAACCCTTAATGTTAACCCGTTCCATAATTTCCGCAGGGGTGTCAGAAGGGTTCATGGGGATGTTCCATCGGTGAAAAATGCGCTGTGCTTTTCGCCATAATTTGATGGCTTCCTCATGTTGCATGCGGACTTGCAGGGATGGCGAACGCCGAGAACGCCGAAAAACGTACACCCCTCCTACCACCGCCGCTATGGTTCCCAGCACACATAAAATCGGGACCACTAATTCATTGAGTGAAGTGCTTTTTTTGCGTCCAGTCCAAGAAAGGTCAATCTTCAACTCTTTAACCCAACTGGGCATTATGTTTGGGGCGTTGAGCCTGTTGTTCATGACATTTGCGGATTGATGGAGGTTGCGTAGGAACGAAAGTTGGTCGGATAGGTTAAAATTGACGACTTGTTGGTACCAGAAAAAGGTCACTTCCTCTTTAGCGAGGCGAAACTTTTTTCCAACCCAGGCGAAGTTCGAATGAGTGGTAGTCCGATCAGCAGGAGTGGGGTCGAACCGAATCCAACCCCCTTTTTTAGGAAGGTAGACCTCCACCCAAGAATGGGCATCGCTTTGACGGACGGTGAACATTTTTTTCTTTGCATTAAATTCGCCGCCCGCAAATCCCACGACGACCCGAGCCGGAATCCCGACACTGCGAAGGAGCATCACCATAGATCCCGCAAAGTATTCGCAGTGCCCTTCTTTACGCACCGTCAGGAAATGGATGAGGGGATCTTTTATGCCCTTATCTCTTGTTTTGAGAGTGTATTTAAAATTTTTCAGAAGATGGTTTTGGATAGATTGCGTTTGCTCGAACTGGTTCTTTGTCGTGCGAGAAGCTTCATTGGCGATGTTTTGGAGCACAGCCAATTGTTCCCCTGAGTAGGGAGTCTGCAGATATAAATGTTCAAATTCGTCAGGTAAAATCCGGGCAAGCGCAGGCACCTCCCCTTTTCCTGCACCGGATTTCAAATCGCGATGAACAAAAACAGAGTACTGATAATTATCCTTAGGAATATATTTTAACGAAATAGATTTACTGAGTAAGTTTGAAAATATACTTTCGTCCCTTGCGAGCGACATGCCCGTCATGTTTTCCGCTTGAATCAGATACCGACTGACCTCCGGTTGCATGTAGAAATGTAATTTAAAATCAATTTGTGGATTTGGAATAAACCCCGGCCATTCTCGGCGAATATTATAACGTTCCGTTTTTTCAGCCACATTGGAACTGACTTCCCAACCCCGAATCGTGAACTTATCGAGTGATAACACCCGCCAATAAGGGTCTAGCCTTGATTTATTGTTTTTCATGGCGTGGGGATCATCGATCCAGACGTAAAACGCCAAGCTTTCGTTAAGCTGAATTTCTTCCGTGTGCCCCCATTCTATATTATCTGAAAACGAGCTCATGGTCGTCGTGGCCCCGGCCGTACCTAAGTTCAGATTCACAAACACCTTTGCCATGGCAGTTCTTGGGATAGCGATAAATAGCGCCAAAATAACGATCAACAGAATCCCGACCGACTGTGCAATGTAACGCCAGAACCTAAAGTTAAACATGCCTGTTGAGTGTTCGGCCTCCTCTCCTGCGCTTTGACGGGCGGCGCACACAATCATGTAAGCGACACTGATGATTAAAAAAACGATAAGAAAAAACATGAACATCATCGAGACAGTGAGGATGGTGGTTGCCAAAACTTGGAGCACGCACAGCATAAAAAGCTGGGGGTAATCACGGTCTAATTTCGTAGTGCAGAATTTATTAAATTGAAGGTAAAAAATGAGGTGCAACGCGGCGTCAAACACTTGGCGGGTGAGGAGGTATTCGTAGGCGATCAACCCCAGCACGAGTGCCGTAACACCCAGCCATTTAGTGGGGCTCAGTCTGTGCAGGGGTCTGTAAATGACCAAGGCAAGGATGAGGAAAAAGGCGTCCGGGGCCAAAATGTACCATTCCAACGAGTTTGTAGCGAACAGGCTAAAAAAGGCCCAGACCATCATGACCCAACCCAAACCCACGGCGTTTTCGGTCAGATTCCCTTTTGCGGAAAGTGCCTTGAAGAGTGGGAATGGTGTGGATTGCAGGCTCATGATACATTGTCCTGAACGAGGGTGAGAGGCAGCGGCGAGCATCGGGGAACAGGTCGATTATTCCAATCAATATAAACGGAGATTCCATCGTGTATGGTGGGATAAGCAGGCATGGGTCGATCCATGGAAAAGCGTTGGACGTTGGCTAACATTCTCCAGATCCCTAACAAATGGTACGAGGTTTTGTTGGGAGCGATATATCCGGAATCGGGAGTCCAGATCCCGATGGACACCCCCCTTTTTTGCCAGACCTGACAGGCACTGGCGGCGAGAGTCACGGCCTTTTCAAAGGCCGGTTCTTCATTATCTAGGCCGCGTGTGTCAAAGACAATAGACACAGTGGGCTGGTATTCTTGAGCAAACTCCCGGAGTAATTGGCGGTTTTGTTTAGCAGAAAGGCGCCAGTGAATGTGTCTGGGTGGGTCGCCCACTCGATATTCGCGCAACGAATGTAAATCTGAACCTGCGCCTTTGGTGGAAGTGGCCAAGGATCCATGTGCGGGCGGGAAAGGAAGGTTGTCCGCATCAATAGCGACAATCCGGGGTAGGATTAAGATGTCGTTTCGGATATTGGCCGGCAACTGTTTCATTACGAATGCAAAAGGAAAAAGGGAAGCAACCGAATTAATCCCCACCAGATACGAACCTCTTTTAGATGCGGTTAAAGTGATTGTTTTGACCTCGCTTGATAGTGGGCCCAAATGAACGACGAAAGCTTTTTTAGCTTGGAGCGGGGAGATTTTTTCTGACCAGAACGACTCCTTATCGGCGAGCACCGCGTTCAGGCTTAAGGAAAACAAGGGGCGGAACTTATTCTGATTCTCGAGCGTCAGTTGAACATCGAACGAATCCCTGTAGTGGACTTGGGCTGGGGAGGAGATGCGAAAGACAAAGTTCTGCAAATTAAATTTGTAAAGAATGTAGGAGAGAGTGAGAACGCCTAAGATTGTGCTCAACATCATGAACACAAGATTGTTCCCCGTGTTATAAGCCACCAAACCAACGAGCATGGCAAACAGGGCGGTTAGGTATAGGGTCGGCTTAGTTTTGATGACCGTGTGTGGGGCTTGCCAAAAGGCATCGGCAAGCGATAACGACCAGAACGAGGGAGGTTCCCATGGTTTTCGCAGCGCCCATGGAGCACGTGTGAATCGCTTTATGAAGTCTTTGAATGCCATAAAAACTGGGACGGCTCGCGCTCTCACGCGTCTTGCACTGTCTTTTACATTTCGCCTAATGTCAATTAGGGCGGTGGAGGAACAGAGCTTAAGATGCGGTCAAGTAACTCGTTTGTCTCACGTAGATGAGGATCGTCAGAAGAGCGACGGTTCTTAAGCACAACGCGATGCGAGAAAACCGGTTTGATGAGGCGCTTAATGTCGTCAGGCGTTACAAAATCCCGGCCGGAAACGTAAGCACAGGATTGAGCGGCGTGACAAAGCGCAAGTCCGCCACGGGGACTGACCCCCATTTCAAAGAACTCGCCGGATCGGGTAAAATGGATGAGTTTAAGCACATAATCATAAATCTCGTCTGAGATATGAACTTCTTCGACCTTGGCTTGCATTTCCATGATCTGTTCCGGTGTTGCAATAGGATCAATCGGAATCTCGCTATAATTGCGTCGGTTATATTTAAGGATATCCAATTCGTGAGATTGGTCAGGATACCCCATTTCGATGCGCATCAAGAACCTGTCCATTTGGGAACGTGGCAGCGGAAACGTTCCCTCATAGTCGACAGGGTTTTGGGTGGCAATCACCATAAATGGCTGGGGGAGGTCGTAGGTGGAGCTGTCGATGGAGACTTTTCCGCGTTCCATGACTTCAAGGAGGCTTGACTGTGTTTTGGGAGTGGTACGATTAATTTCGTCGGCGAGGGCGATATTGGTGAAAATCGGGCCTTTGTTAAAATGGAACTCTTGACGATGGGTGTCGTAGATACTGACCCCTAAGATGTCTGAGGGCAGGAGATCACTTGTGAACTGAATGCGTTTAAAGTCGCAGTGCACGGATTTTGCGAGGCTGTAAGCGAGGGTGGTTTTACCAACGCCGGGCACGTCTTCGATGAGTAAGTGGCCGCGTGCAAGTAGTGTGATAATAGACAGTTCCACCGAATCCCGCTTTCCTTTCACGACCTTTTCGATATTAGACATCAGATCGTGGGCAGAGGGAGATTTGGATTCAATTGTTTTAAGCATTTTAGTTATCTCGAAGGTTAGCTATGTTAACGAATTAAGTGCTGGTCAATCCAATGAAACTCGCTACCTTGCAAACCTCGTTTTACTAACAAAGATTTCCCTGACATGTTTCAGATTATATTCAATGACATTAGCGCCGCCGAAATGGCTCAGATTCCAAAATTGTTGCAATTGGATATCCTGAGTGAATTCGATCAGCTGCCCAGTGACTTCGACCAGATTGTTGATGAAAAATTTGGCATAATCCAACGGGACGGCAAGAAGTTATATCGGTTTAGGGCGAAAGAATACCGAATTTATTTTGAACCCACCAAAGACGGGGTCATGATTCATCGTGTTTTCCATAAGAACACCCTTAATGACTTCCTTTTTCGCGCGAAGCTCCCCGTCACTGAAGAAGACCTTGAGCTCCAGAACAATCCCAAGTTTTGGGAGATGATAAACGAACCCACGGCCGGTAAAACCTAGTCTTGGCTTCTTGCCACCTCAAGTGAAGGCCAAAAAAGGTTCTTTCTAAGAATCAATAGAACCTCGGTAAGTGCGCAGTTGTTTGTGGATAAATTCTTGCTTCTGGAGGGCATGGCTTTAAAGGGTATAAGCGCCGAGAGCGATGAGATGGCTTGAGGGGTCGTTTGGAAAGTGTAAGTGTATGAGTCACAAAGTTGTCGATCAAAATTCAGAATCAAATGTGAGTTCCGGGCATGTGGATTATCATAGGCCGGATCATCATACTGACAATTTACGGGTGACCAAGGTGCTCCCGTTGCTGACCCCGAACCAAATCAAAGAGCAATATCCTTTGACCCAAGATTCTCTTCGGACGGTCGAGGATAGTCGGGAAATTATCCGTAACATTATTTACGGACGTGACCCGCGCATGTTGGTGGTCGTTGGGCCGTGTTCAATCCATGATTACGATGCGGCAATGGAATACGCGCGCCGCTTAAAAAAACTCAGCGCGGAAGTATCGAAATCATTTTATCTCGTGATGCGCGTTTATTTTGAAAAACCCCGCACGACAGTCGGCTGGAAAGGGTTAATCAACGATCCGCACCTTGATGATTCATGCGATGTGGCGTATGGCCTGACCTTGGCCCGCAAACTTTTGTTGGAACTCACTGGAATGGGTTTGCCCACCGCCACCGAGTTTCTGGATCCCATCGTGCCGCAATATATAGCTGAGATGATCAGCTGGGCAGCAGTCGGAGCACGGACAACGGAAAGTCAAACTCATCGCGAAATGTCGAGTGGCCTTTCGATGCCAGTGGGGTTTAAGAATGGCACTGACGGCAATATTCAGACAGCCATTGACGCAATGAAATCGACCTGTGCACCGCACCGCTTTTTGGGCATCGACCAAGATGGACGCACGAGCATTATCCAAACGGCTGGAAATTCAGACAGTCACGTTGTGCTACGTGGCGGACGCCAAGGCCCAAACTATTTTCCTGCGGATGTAAAGGATGCGTCAGCTCGCCTCGCCAAAGCAGGGTTTCATCCTTCGGTCATGATCGATTGTAGTCACGCGAATGCAAATAAGGATCATGCGCGTCAACCCCTTGTCTGGCAGAGTGCTGTCGAGCAATCAACGCAACCCGAGAGCCCCGTTATGGGCGCGATGATCGAGAGTAACCTTCACGAAGGAAATCAATCAATACCCTCAGAAAAAAGCCAACTCAAGTACGGAGTATCCGTCACCGACGCATGTATCAACTGGGAAACGACAGAAAAAATGCTTCGTGAATCCGCTTCTATTTGAAGTTATGGCGTGAAATTTTTGTTCGCTAGTTAGTTTCGCATCTTCGAGGGTTCACTCCCCATATAAGTAACGAACCAAGTGGAAAAAGACAGGGGCAGCAAAACAAAGGGAATCGATTCTGTCCATGATGCCCCCATGACCACGAATCGTGTGGGAGCGCAGCCCACACCACCACAAAATCGAGATTGCTGGTGTGGTTGGCGAAATAGATAGCCTGCTGTCCGACCGGCGGTTCTGAAATCCATCGGGCATTTAACCCACATAACAAACGCGTCGCCTCAACTATGATACGATCCATCATAGTTTGATTCTGTTAAACTTAAAGGCGTGTGCCATGCCTTTGTATAGCGGCCTCGGTAAAAAGTGGGAACAATTAATCAGGCGTTTTTAAAAATGGTCTTTATTGGTTTTTTTGATAACTTTCACTTGCATCAAAGAACCTATGGAATACTACTATTCAGACGTTGCATCAAACCAACCACGCGGCCCCATTACGTTGGAACAATTACAGGCGATGGCATCGTCAGGTCAGTTGCCCAAAGGGACTTTAGTGTGCCCGGTTGGAGGGCAAGCATGGTTAGAAATTTCGTCGGTCGTTGCACATGTACCACCTCCCCTTGCATATGTAGCCCCCCTTGCAGGATCTCGCTCGAACGAAACTGATCCTACCGCTATTGCATCTCTTGTGTGCGGGCTTATCGGATTTTGTTGTGGTTGTCTTACTGCCATCCCTGCGGTCGTGTGCGGCCATATTGCACTCGCTAACATTAAGCGAAACCCTTCTCTACAAGGTAAGGAAATGGCTATTGCAGGTCTGATCATTGGATATTTAGTTATTTTAGTTGGTATCCTTTATATCATTTTCGTTGGTGGTGTGGTTCTGATTGAGGGTTTGGCAGGTGGGAAATAAAGGGTGGGGCCCTTTATTTTTACTTAAGCATGTTTCCGCGCAGCTGGTCCAAATTTCTGAAAGTGTTGGGTGGTAATGGGGGATTTTGAGCAGGTCATCGACTGTCGCATGATAATGCATGGCCACGCACATTTCGTGGATAAGCTCTGACGCATCGGCGGAAATGGCGGCGGCTCCGATGATTTCGCGGGTTTTACGATGGACGAGAATTTTTGCAAACCCGTCCGTTTCCTCCATGACCTGGGCTTTACCATTCTCCGAAAACGGACAGGCCCCTTTAAAATATGGGATGCGATTGCGCCTCAATTCTTTTTCGGTAAGACCGAGCACAGCGACCTGAGGCCAAGTAAAAAGCACGAACAGTTTTGAACGGTAATCCATACGATGCATTTTCACACGAGGTTGGTGCAGATGGGACCAAGCGTTGTGTGCGGCCACTTCACCCTGAAGTGTGGCCATGTGCAAAACTGGAAATTCCGAACAAACATCCCCACCTGCAAAAATATGAGGTTGCGTTTTTTGTTGGTGCAAGTTCGTAGCCACCAACTTTTTGTGAATGGGAATATCGAGTGTATTCCGTCATAAATTTAGTAACTTATATGGAATCAACCACAAAGCATGACGATTTACATTTGGGGTAGCTCGGCAATTCTAAGATTGAGGCGGAACCCCTCTGGTATTCGTCGTGAGAACTCGCGGACATTCTATTCATTTAAATTGAGACGCAACCCCTTTGGGGAGGCGAAAGACGGGGAAGGGTTAAATACCCCCGATTGATTGTCGGCCCTTTAGAGTGAGACTTCCGCGTTACGGAGAAAATTGCGCCGGACTATGTCTGCGCCAAAGTGAAGTTCCAAGAGAGACTTCCTTTGGAGTTTAAGAAACAAAATCGTAGCATGGTTCAGGAAAAGTTCGGTCTGGGAAGGCGGGATGCCCTGTTCAACAATTGCAGCGATAAAATACTGCTGAGCCAAGGATCTGCCCATAATATAGAAAGCCGGGTCAGGGTGCTTCGCAATAAAGGGTGCTCCAGCCGCAAAGGACAGTCCATTTAAGGACTCAATGAATGGGCTAAGAGTAGCGGTTGACATGTGGTCATGCGCAAAGCGATAAGCAATGATTCGATTGTCCGCAATGGCAAATACACCTGTAAAGCCTTGTGGTAAATTAAGATTCTGAAAAATTGTACCTATGTTTTCTGGATATATCACAACCGGAACGTTCGAGGAGCAGGTTTGTGACCTGATCAGGCATTAATTTTTTTCATTCTGCATTTTTGCGTGATTTATTATAGTAATTACGTAAAAACCTTATAGATAGACATTTTGCCTAAAAAAAGTTTGAAGTTTCAATAATCGCAATCTGGGTTCTTAGCTTTTTTGGGCTTGGGGCATCTTAAAAAAATGCATTGGATCACATTATTGAGCTTAAGTGTGCAATCAGTATGGTCCGGTTATTGAAGGAAACTCAAATTCCATAGTCTTAAAATGCGATAATGTTGGTGAAAGATCCCCTAGGAAAGAGTTGAATCTTTGAAGATGAGCCGCGGAAACAGGTGTGCACGGTTCTTCTTTATAAGGACTCCCCCTTTCTACGGTGGTGCCAAGCTGTGACGTGCTGAAGATCCTTTAATCTACGCCGTCATTTGGATCAGTTGATCCAGGTTGAACTGACGTTTGCGATTGTTTTCAATGTTTTTGAATTCAATATCGTACCAGGAAATAATACGGCAGGCACGTAAACGCTCGCCTCCGACGTGCATTTCCTCGCGGTCGATGACAGAGTGGATGATTTGTTCGTACTGACTTCTGGCGAGTTTATGGAAAGTGCGCCGACTCCAGTTGACCGACCGTCCCACATCGCCATACGAGAGGGGGCGATCATCGAAATCAAGGAATGAGCGCGCGCATCCGTGCATAATCGCTTTAATATGTTCAAGAGTCGAAGCGCAACAATACTTTGAAATTGACGGCCTAAAAACATCGAACAAACGCTGGCCCATATCGCGACACGTAGCTGTTGAACCATCCTGCAAAGTCCATTTGTCTTCAGTCACATTACTTTCAAAAAGGTTTTTCGGAAAACAATCGATGTGGGCGAGCCAACCTTTGCGTGAGGTATGTTTTTTAGGGAGAAAGCCTTCAATGACAGGCAACCCTCGCCGCGTCATTTCCTCAATTCCGTAATTCTCCCAACTTAAAACCTCGTTTACCACGCCGCAGAAAAATGCGGTCGTCGCCGTCATGAGCGGGATGTCAGGAGTAAAATCAGCGGTGAGTTCGATGCGGCCCGGCCTTGGGCGTATTCCCACTCCGGTACTTTTCCGGTTGGTGGCCAGTAAAGCAATGGGCACGGGAAGAATATGCACTAATAACCAAGCGAGCGCAGGACTGCCTCCTGCTTCCTTTTTGGCTTTAGCGCTGACATTGTAATGCGCGCTAAACCCTTCCAGATCAAACCGACAACGTTTTAATGACTCTTGAAGATCAAGTTGATGCCGCAGAAAATGAATCTGCTCCCACAATGAGCGAGTGACTTGTTCGCTGCAATCTTGGTTGAGTTCGATAATCGGCGTTGCAACCTCGACGACCCCTGTATCAAAATAAAGTGCGCCCCCCGATTCCAGGTGTTGCGAACGGCCTGCACGTGGGATCATCGGATCCGCAAGCAATGCTTTTGGTTTGCCAAAGACTTCTTCCGGTGTTTTTTTCTCACCGTTAACCAGAAGGGTAAACTCTGATTCCAAGCCGAGAACCGGAAGCATCGGATCAACTTTTTCGTTAACTTTAAGCTCTGCGGCTTTTAAATATTTATCGTCATTCATACTCATGCGTTGCCTCTTTCCGGTTTTACAGCTTCGTTAAGGTAACGAGGAACCATGTGGATGTAGCCGATATCCAAATGCAAATGGTCGTCCGTCTCATCGGGACCATGCCCAAAAGGTTTTACATAAATTTCTGGGGCCATTGATTTGGCAATGGCGCCATACCGTGAAATGACTTCTTCCGAATTCAGAAATACCTCACCGATTCGGTAAATATTGACCGCCGTTCCCCAACAATGTGGGCCAGGCTTGTCAGAAAGCTTGTGTGCGGGTGAGCGATATCCGCCATTTGCAGCCACGTGAATAGGAGCCCCTACGCGTTCTCTCAACAACTCCAGATAACGGACAAGTAGACTCGCGGCACATGGCAAAAAGTGGGGGAGTTGTTTGAGGATCAAATCGTCCTCGCGGCAATCCACGAGAACTAGTTCCGAATACGTGAAGTGAGGACTGAGCATCGTTTCTTTAGCTTGAGCCCAATTCTCCACCTTATAAAAATACCTCGGCAAATAATGGGTGTTACCCAAAAAATCAACAAGAGGTTCACCCGGTTTAAGCACAGCTCTGTACTCAGCGGACAAGCCGTACCCGTCTATAATAGTGGATTCCAGTGATGTCATCATCTTAACGCTCCAAAGTTTGACGCATGAGGAATTCGTACACAGCGAGGGATATCCCCGCGAGCGGCTGTGCATGATTTTCTTTGCCAGGGACGAATTCCGTTAAAATCGCGAGGATGTACGGTTTTCGGTTCGGGACAAAAACAAGACCCACATCATGACTCACCGTGGAAATCTCACCCGTTTTATGCGCCACCCTCACATCAGAGGGGAGGGCGGCCGGGATCATGGAGTTAAAATTTTGTTTTAACAAAACTTCCAGCATGCGATCTCGACTCGCAGTTGAAAAGAAATAGGGCTCATAAATCGCCCGCAAAACTTGAACTAAGCCGTTTGCGGTGACTTCATTATTTATTCCTTGATTGAACGCACGATGATCTTCGACACCGCGTTTTAAATAAATATTTTGTGCGCCCGCTTTCTGTAGAACCCGCTGAATATATTCTGCACCTAAAAAATCGACTAATAGATTGGTCGCTAGGTTGCTGCTCCGGATAATCATCAGTTCTACTAACTCGTCGATGGACATTGTTCTGCCAATCCGTTGGTACACTTCGGTATCACCGTCCCGACTATTTTCAACATGGTACGGCGTTTTGTCAGCAGCGCTGAGAAATCGGTTTCGGACATGAAGTTGGTCACTTAAATCGATTATCCCTTCTTCTACAGCTTTGAAAGCGCCGAGCATTACAGCGAGTTTAATCGTGCTGGCAGCATGGAACTGGCGATCCCCGTTGCTACTCCAGAAAAGATCGGTCTCATAATCGTACAGAGAAACACCGGCTGCGGTTAAAGTCGCATACCGTGATACTCTTTGAATGTTCGAGATTAACGGCCCTAGATATTCGATCACCCGTGAGGTCATAGCTGCCTCTGTGCCTGAAGACACAAAAAAGAAAGTATTTGTTGCGTTTAGGTCTAAAGCCAATATACGGCAAGGTTCCTGCTTAATAGACCTTATATGATTCGAGATTTGTATTGTTCCATTCGTCGCTTTTTTTGGGCGGTGGCTTACTTTTCAGCGGCTTTTTTAGGGGGGCTTTTAGATCTCATCGTTCGGAAGACCATTTCTCCCTCGATAAAAGAATAAACTCAATGATAAGAGTTCTACGGTTCGAGCCATTGGTCACACCATTTATTTATCGTTAACTTTTTCAGTCTTTGGGGGTGTTTCCTCTGGGATACCAGGAATGATGGTGCCAGTTTTGGGGTCGAGGCAGCGGGCTCCGTGTTTCTCAAGGACGGTTGCCATTTCGGTGTTAGTGGTCCTTCGAGCAATTTCCAAGGCGCGGCTGTGCCCTATATTCTGGATTTTGGGATAATCCTTTTGCATCCTGAACGTCTGCCGAAGACCACGAACGTTCGGCATAGCCCCTTTTTCAAGAAAAAGTTTAACTAAATCAGTGCGCCCCGCTTCTGCTGCAACTCCGAGGGGAGTTCCTAGCCATGTCTGATCCCCAACGATCGCCCCTTTTGATACGAGTTCAACAGCCTTAGGGTAATCACCTTCCATCGCAGCTAACATGAGAGGTGTCACGATTTTCTCCGCTCCGTTCGCGAGCAACAGTTGAATCATCGCCGCGTTTTTTCTGTCAAACGCAAGTTCGATAGCGGAAAGCCCTTCTTCTGAACGTGCATTTGGGTTGGCTTTAAATTTTAAAACCAACTCGAGCACCTCAAGGTTCCCCGCTTCTACGGCTTCAATTGCAATAGGTTTTTTTGACGCCGTAGGATAATAAAATCGTTGGCGCGTCTCTTCAAGGGTTAGGTCCTGGTGTGGGTGCAGTTCAAAAATGGTGCGCAAAGTTTTGGCGTCACCTGAGGCCACGGCTCGTTTAATCTGAAGGAAAAGCGCATCCTCCTGAGCCCAGCTCAAATTTAAAATAAACAGGGTCAGTCCAATACAGGCCCAAAATGGCAACTTCATACCCTCAACCCTACCACATCCAGATTGACTGCAAAAGCTGCTTTCCTTCCCTTCCCGTGTGGTGTTTTCTAAAGGGGTGAAACTGAATCCCTTCTTACTTGTAGTGTTCTCACTTTTTTTAGGTGCGACAATAGGGCTTTGTGAATCACCGGAAAAAACCGAGAAATTGGCTCCGACTCAGCCAAAAACAAAAACGCAGGATATTGTTTATTTACTCAATTTGATTCATGCGAATGATTATTCACGTGAAGCCGTGCGCCAAACAATCGGCACCTACAAAAAAGCGTACCCGGATCAGCCTGAAAGTTTTTGGGAAAAAGTTTTGGCGGAATCAAATGAAAGCGACCTATTGTCTATGCTTGTGACAGTGTATGACAAACACTTATCGCATCATGAAGTACGGGCCATGGTCCAATTTTATGAATCACCTCTTGGGAAAAAATTGGCCTTAGTTCAACCTGAGATTGCGCGGGACAGTAACATAGTTGGGATGGATTTTGCGCGTCGCATGAATGACGTCATGTTGCGATACCTCGCTGAGGCGGAAAAAAAAGAGGAAGTCCCTGTTTCCGATAAAGTGGAAGAGCGGGGTAAACCGAAATGAAAGTAGTATTTAAAAGACTCGGGATTATTATTTTGGTGGTGCTTGACTTAGTTTTTTTCGCATTCATTTGGCGAGGGTCGAGTATCTATTATTATCCAGATCTGATTGCTCCCAAAAAAGCAGATGCCGCAATCGTACTCGGGGCGTCAATTTGGAATGATAAACCATCCCCCGTATACCAAGAACGCCTGAACCATGCCGTCACCCTTTATAAAGCGGGGCATACTGACCATCTCATTCTCACGGGAGGCGCTCCAAAAGGGTTGGTGCATTCGGAATCCATGGTGGGGAAGGATTACGTTATGTCCCAAGGAATTCCTGCGGAGCGCATTTTGATAGAAACGAATTCGTTTAATACATGGGGCAACTTGGTTGAAGCAAAGCGCGCCGGGGATGCCACAGGTTTAAAGACCTATTTACTCGTCACAGATCCCATTCATACGCGACGCTCTCTTCAAATGGGTCGTGACCTAGGTTTAACCCTTTGGCCAAACCCAACCCCCACAACCAAATACAAATCGATAAAATCTAAACTATCCTTTTCAGTTCGGGAAACGTGGTATTATTTTGGACACCAATACCGACACATGATGCATCAGTTGCCGGCGTACCAGCCCTCGGCAATACCCCAAACTCCACCCGAAGAAGTGGCGCCAGAACCCCTGGTTCCAGCTGAGGAAACCAATGCTCAGGAAGTGATTCCTGAACCCGTGGAAAATGAACCCGTAGTGGTGGTGCCCCAAGAAGAAGTTGAGCCCGTCGTAGCGAGTCCCGCTGTGGAATAAAGCCGCATCAACCGCTTAAAGAATTTATGTACTTTTGACGATTGGGATTTTGATTTGCAAAATCTCGGCAGCGGCTTCTGCTGCCTTCATTTTCTGTAAGCGCTTATCGTGGCGCCCCCCTTCATAAGCCGTTTCAATCCACAATTTGATCATGGGCAATAATAAAACTTCGGGCACAATTCTTTGACCTATTGATATGATATTAGCATCGTTGTGCTGCCGCGAAAGCAACGCCGACTCCTCATTCCAGCAGACCGCACAGCGGACCCCCGGTATTTTGTTGGCCACCATGGCTTCACCGTTACCCGACCCGCCGAATATGAGGCCGATGTCGCATTGACCTTTGCTCACGGCTTTGGCGGCAGGTCCAATATAATCAGGATAATCCACGGTAACTTTTGATTCGTGTGTGCCGAAGTCCAAACACTCAAGCCCGCTATCTTCAAGGTAGCGTAAAACCTTTTGCTTGTAATCATACCCAGCGTGATCAGAGGCCAAGGCAACTTTCATTTGTTTTTTAGCTAAATAAGCGCGTCACACTTTGCAGCCATGACGAAATCGCTTTGGGTGAGTCCATCAATTTTATGCGACCAGATTGTTAATTTGACCTTCCCCCAAGCCAGATAAATATCGGGATGATGTCCTTGGGATTCAGCAAGTTCTCCGATTGTATTTGTAAATGCGAGGGCTTCGGCGAAATCCTTAAATTTATATTCCTTTTCGAGGTGGTGTTCACTCACGACGAGCCACCCTCCACCTAACTGGTTTTCGAGAGCCTTGAGGTCATCACCTTTTAGGGGGGGGACACCACCTTTACACGGAACACACTCTTTTGATGCTAAATCATTCTTTTCCATTTTATCTCCTTGAGGGGATTATTAAACGCAAGAGACGCTCGCTCTTCAATTTTAATCCTCGTTTGTTTAAGGGTGCAACTTGCGTACCTAACTCAAAAATCTGGGCTTTATCGTTTTAAAAAAATCACCATGATAGACCGTTAATCCTTTTTTTCATGAAAAAAACTACTTCCTCACCTCGATACACGGTTCACCTCATTGGCAACGCACACCTTGACCCCGTTTGGCTGTGGGATTGGCGAGAGGGAATGACCGAAGGGATTACCACCTGTCGGACCATCCTTGATTTGATGGATCAAGAACCCGATTTTACGTTTATCCGTGGGGAAGCCGCCATTTACGAGCACATTGAAAAGCATGATCCTCAGACCTTTAAGCGCATCGTCAAACAGGTAAAAGCGGGGCGCTGGGATGTCATTGGCGGCACCTATATTCAACCCGACACAAATTTACCTGATGCTGAAACATTCGCGCGGCAATACATGCGCGGTCAGCAATATTTTAAATCACGCTTCGGTAAACCTGTTGAGGTGGCGTGGGCTGCGGACTCTTTTGGGCACAGCGCAGGGCTTCCGGAAGTCATGGCCGCTGCGGGGATAAAGGGTTTTTGTTTTACGCGGCCCTATCCGAATGACCTCACAATAAACAAACCTGCCTTCTGGTGGGTGGGACCAGGGGGCTCGCGAATTCTTTGTTATCGTCCATTTACTTGGTACGGATGCGAGCGCGATGAAGTGCCTAAACGGTTGGATTTAAACATCGCGGAAGCCGATAAAAATGGGGTTCACAATGTTGGGTTGTTTTACGGTGTGGGGAACCATGGCGGCGGGCCGACACGACGCATGTTGAAAGACATTCGTAAATGGGCGCAAGCACACCCCGATATTCGTGTCATCCATTCCGGACTTCATCGATTAATAGAATCTTTGTCTGCTGAATCACGGGAAAGGGGAGCAGATTATTTTCCGAGCATTCAAGGAGAACTCAACTTTTGCCTCCGTGGATGCTACAGCTCCCTCGCGCGGTTTAAGTTTCCTTATCGTAAAACTGAGGCCGCACTTAAACGTGCCGAACGCATGACGACCACAATTAGTTCGGGACTTGGCGGGCTGAATGATGCCAAGGCTCACGTCAAAGAGGCTTGGGACGATATCCTCTTTAATTCATTTCATGATATTCTCCCAGGCACGAGTATCGAGCGCGCTTTTGAGGATCAAATAGCTTGGACCGGACGGGCGTATCATTTGAGCCAACGCGCAGAACTAGAGGCCATGACCCAACTGTCCTTTTCGATTGATACCCGTACAACCCAACCCAAAGGAGACCATCCTTGTAGTGTTCCGGTGCTTATTTTTAATTCACTCTCGCAACCCTTCGAAGGCCATCTCGAGCTTGAAGTGCCCCTGGACTATCGGCCCGTCTTTGCGTTTCGAGAAAAAACGGACCAGGTTCCTGTGCAAGTGCTCGGACCAGATAAAAAACCAATCCCGTTTCAAACTCTAAAACCGGAGCACAACTTTTTCTTAAACGATCCTTGGCGCCGTCGCGTGGTTGCGCCTGTGAAGATCCCGGCTTTGGGCTGGACCGTGATTGAAATTGGATGGGTGCCGAATCCTAAAAAGGTCGAAGTTCAAACGGACGTGTCGATTACGGATACATCTATTGCTAACGCGCGCTGTTCAGTTTCCGCTCAAATGGGGAGGGAAGGTATTTCCGTTAAATTCGACGGAAAGGATGTGTTTGGCAGTCGCGGGTTCGGGGTATCACTTTTTGAGGATCCTTGGGGTTCGTGGGGTGGACTTTTCGAAGAAAAGGATTCGCTTGTTATCTCCGGAGAAACAGAAAAGTGGAAAGTCGTGGACCTTAAACTTGTCGATTCGGGTACTGAACGGGCGAATTTGTGGGTCAAGATGGCCGGACACAAATCGTATATTGAGTTGAATTTTATTGTGTATCGTGGGGGGAACCATGTCGAGGTGCGGAGTCGTGTATTCCTCGCAGAACGGTCGGTTCGTTTAAAACTCGTTATGCCTGTGGGCGACCACGCAGAATACGAAGTTCCGGGTGCGGTGATCACACGCGGTCCTTCAGGTGAGGTGCCAGGGGGTAAATGGGTGAAGGCCACTCGCGCCGAAATTCCTTTCGGGTTTGCCAGCGACGCACTTTATAATTTCGACTCTGTCGATGGGGTTTTGCGAGCGACAGTCGTGCGATCGACTCGATACGCAAAAGCGGAACCTACTTCGGCTGATCAAGATTCATGGCTTCCTGCCACTGACCTTGGTGAACATAGCTTTAAGTTCATTATGTCGGGTGACCTTGACCTCATAGAAATCCTCGCAGAACAACTGGCGATGCCCCCCGTGGCTTTGAACGTTCCAGCCAAACGCGGATCCTTGAAAAAGTCGGGGTCTTTTGCAAGTTTGCCGAATTCGGCCATAAAACTCCTTGCTCTTAAACCTGCAGAGGACGGCAAAGGTTTTGTGCTCCGTATTCAAAATGCATCTGACAAGGCTTGTGTGCCTAAGTTTACTTTCCATGGGAACCCCGTGGTTTTATCTAAGGTCAACCCCTGGATCATTCAGACATGGAGCCTCACAAAATCAGTCGGCCAATGGAAAGCCAAGCCCGTGACCCTCTTGGAATAATCGACAAGAGGTTTAACCGCGCGGAAGCATCTTGTGGGCTTGGGCGACATGCACATATTTCTCAGCCCACGACCGCAGATCAGCACGTTCCTCAGGTGAAAGGGCGCGGATAATTTTTCCGGGTGATCCTAACACAAGGCTTCCGTCGGGAATGATCATGTCTTTCTTGACCAGCGCGTTCGCACCAATGATGCATTGGTTTCCAACTGTGGCCCCATCGAGAACAATCGCTCCCATCCCAATAAGGACTTCGTCACCAATCGTACAGGCATGGATCACGGCCGAATGTCCTACTGTGGTGTAATTTCCAATAAGAGCGGGGTAATCATCGGCAAGATGGACTACGGCCGCGTCCTGAATGTTTGTGCCTTCACCAATTTTTATGAAATTAATATCGCCACGGACAACGGCGGAATACCAGACACTTGAATGGATTCCGATCACGACATCCCCAATGACAGTGGCTGTTGGAGCTACAAAAACGGTAGGATGTAAATCCGGTTGCTTGGACAGGTGGTTTGCGAGACGTTGATTGATATTCATTGTTTGAATTATGGATATTTTTCTGCTACATAAGTGAGGCTATCCTACCACGTTAACAATGCTTCCTCATCATTTTAGTGTTTTAAAAGGCGTCACCCTCGACAAGGGTATGCATGGTCTCATTATTTGCAATGATTATGGGATAGCTTTGTATGCTGATATGCCATCCCGGTTTAACAAGGCGCAACTTCAAGATTCTGCACAAATTATCGCGCTCACCTTCGGCCACGAATGCGCGAAAAATCCGTACTTATGCGAAATTGTTTTTGATTACGACCTCGATAAACAAATGATCCTTCGGAGGTTTGAGGGCATCTGTAACATAGGCGTTATTTGTGATAAAGGGATTCGGCCTCGTGACCTTCATCCCTACTACAATAATCTCATTCAAGCGTTTGCTGAAGTTCAGATGACGCCAACGCGTGTTCCGCCCGTTCCAGTGCCGCAAACTGAAAAAAACAAAATGTCTCTCTTTGAGCAGAAGAAAAAAGAAACCCGCAAGGTTTTAGACCATATTACAGCTCAAAAAACCGCCTCAGCTCCACAACACGTTGAGCTTAAACGCCCCACGTTCTCTATCCGCTTTTCGCTCATACCTAAAACAGCCCTTTTTCCTGTACCTAAAAAACAAGAGCTTACCCCATTAAGCCCCGACAGACCTGTGCCGCTCACTTTTTTTTATGATATTAGCAAAATCCTTCTTGAAGTCGTAGGGCCCACTGCGGCCTTAGTTGTCTCCGCGACCTTAAAAGAAATGGGTTTTTTCCAAATGAAGTTCCCACATTCATTGCGTGGGGAGTTCGTCCAACGACTCGAAAAGCATTTGCCAGATGACACTCATCGTGAGCTCTTGCGTCACAGGGTTGCACACCTGTTAAACTAATTTTTCAGTTTGGTTGAAAGACCTTAAGGTCCCTTCCGACCACTGGGTCGATTCCATTCCAGCCGCTTAATAGGATTCTATCTTTCAATTCACCGCAGGTTGTCCTTGATCCTTGCGCCTTGCTGAAGTATCAGTTGTGGCTCGCATGAACGTTTCCAACCCCATTCGCCATTTGTACGTTCATATACCCTTTTGCCCTCAGTTATGCGATTATTGTGCTTTCTACTCCGAAAAATTGAGACCGGGGATAGTGGATCGGTTCATCCAGTGTTTGCTGAGAGAAATTCAACTGGTCAGCGAAAAATATAATCTCCAGCCGCACACTCTTTTCTTTGGCGGAGGAACCCCCAGTGCCCTTTCCGTGAGCCAGTTCGCGACACTTTTTGAAGGGATGCATAAGATTCTGAATTTCAACGATCTTCAGGAATTTACGGTCGAAATGAACCCAGCTACAGTTTCTCGTGAGAAAGCCACTCTTCTCAAACAGCAGGGGGTCAACCGGATCAGCATGGGTGTCCAAGGGTTTGATGATCAAACACTTAAGATGCTGAATCGAGTTCACAACGCCGCACAAATTCAAAAGTCGTATGATATTCTTAGGGAAGTAGGATTCGATAATGTTAATTTGGACCTCATGTTTGGATTGCCCACCCAGACCGCTGAACATTGGGTTTGGACACTAAATCAAGCGATGGCCTTAAAGCCTGATCATCTTTCCTGTTATTGTCTGACTTACGAAGAGGACACGGTCTTTTGGCAAAAACGCGCCAAGGGTGAGTATGTGCCAAGTGAAAAACTGGAAGTTGAACTTTTTGAGCACACTTGGGATCTCACGTCTGGCGCTGGTTACCAGTGCTACGAGATTTCTAATTATGCTTTGCCTGGGCGCGAGTGTCTTCACAACTTGGCTTATTGGGAGGGGTGCGATTTTGCGGCCTTCGGCCCTAGCGCGTGCGGTACTTTGGGGTCGTTAAGGTTCCAAAACATTTCGAACACGGACGAGTACTGCCGACGTATCGAGAATAACGAATCACTTCTCGAATTCAGCGAGTTTCTGGATTCCTCCTTGAGGCTTAAGGAACAATTGATGTTCGGGATGCGAACTCAGAGGGGAGTTGATCGCGCACTTGTAGCCCCATGGGATGCCGAGTTGCAACCATTTGTTGAGGCGAGACTTATAGAAAGTTCGGGGGATAGGATCCGACTAACCCGAGCAGGTCGGCTCATGGCCGATGAAGTGGCAATGGTATTTGTTTAAGAAGGAGAGCATGTGAAGGAAATTCAAATCTTGGCTCCGGGTAGAGCTGAACTTTTGGGGAATCATACCGACTATAACGAAGGGTATGTCATGTCGATCGCGGTTGATCGGTTCGTGAACGTTAAAGCCAAAACGTTGGTTGAGCCCGTCTTGCGTTTTCATTCGAAAGAAATAACAGATCAGTTTGAGATTGGTCTCAATTTCTCCAAACAAACTAACCCGACATGGACGAACTATCCGTTAGGGGTGGTTGAACAATTCCAAAAACTGGGGCATAAGCTGGGTGGATTTTCCATGGAAATTTCAAGTACCGTTCCCATGGGTGCCGGATTGAGTAGCTCCGCAGCTTTGGAAGTTGCTACGGCCCTGGTTATTACAAACTTGTTTGATATCAGGTTAAGCCAAATCGAAATTGCTCAATTGTGCCAACGCGCCGAGAACGAATTTGTGGGCGTCAAATGTGGATTGCTTGATCAGATTTCTTCTCTCTTCGGAAAAAAGGATCAGGCTATTATAATCGACTGTCGATCAACAAAGGTGGAAAATGTTCCCCTCGGTGATGATGTAAGTTTTGTGATTGCAAATACTAACGTCAAGCATGCTCTCGTGGGCGGGGAGTACAATGAGCGCCGTGATTCTTGTTACGCGGCGGCCCAGCTCTTAGGGGTTCCATTCCTACGTGACGCGGATCAAACACGATTAGACGAAAAGATTCCTGATAAAGCGTCACCACAATATAGGCGAGCAGCACACGTCATTGGGGAAAATGAAAGAGTTAAAAAGGGCATTGAGGATTTGCAAACTGGCCGATATGAGGCCTTTGGGCAAAAAATGTTTGCGTCACATTCGAGCTCAATCGTGAATTTTGAGAACAGTACGCGGGAGCTGGATCTCATGGTCGAAGAAGCTAAAAAAATTCCAGGATGTTTGGGCGCGCGGCTGAGTGGAGGAGGTTTTGGAGGCGCGACCATAAACTTGGTGAAGAGGGCGTTGGTTGAAAATTTCACAGTGGAATTGGCTAAAAAATATTTGTCGCGGACTGGAGTAACTCCGACGGTTTTTGAGTGTCGTGCTGCCGATGGTGCTAAGTCTCTATAGTGGAGTCACTTGTAATAGTTGGCATGAAACACCCAGACTTTAGTTTTTACTTATTATTAGGTAATAAAGCTAAATAAACCTTGCGCCATGTGGTCGAATCTTTAAACTCTCCACTTCCCGACGACTCTTGAAGTTGATGGGAAGAACCAAACAAAAGAGAGGTTAATATGACCAAAGTTATCTATATATGTATGTTTGCTGTTCTGGGATTTATCTCGGGAGCATTAAATGCAGCGCCAAAAAAGGCTCAAGGCTCAAACAATAAATGGCTCGTTACCGCCTACTCTGACGGATTCGCTTGTAATAAACATTGGGGCCCTTACGCCGCTCACGGTGGCAAACGCCTAAAATGGGGAATGGTTGCTGCGGATTGGAGAGTTCTCAAACCCGGAACCAAGATTCATATCGAAGGTTATGGAACCCAAGTATTTACAGTGATGGATAAAGGAAGCGCGATTAAGGGAACCCACATCGATCTTTATTTGCCTGGAGCGTCGAACAAACAAATGTACAGGTTCGGACGCAAAAAACTGGAAGTTAAAATCCTCTCGCAAAACGACTTACGTCAGCTTGCTCAGGATGCTCAGAAAAAGAACGATAACGCTTCTTAATTCGGGGCTCACTCAATTTTAACCCGCAAAGCTCAAGCTTTGCGGGTTTTTTTATGGCCTCACACCAATGGGATCTCCAAGTTTGCCTCACAAATCTTTTACAAACCTTTCATTCTTACATGACAACTCCAAGTTCCGTTTGACGTAGTCTTGAATCCATGAAAACAAATTCAATTCTCACGGGTATTGCAATAGCCGTTATCCTAAACACCATCACAGTTGTGCAAGCTGCTGATAATCAACGCATCACAAATCCACATATCGATTATTCGGGATTCCTGAAGGACGCCGGCAAAGTTCAAAAGTTAAGGGAGGACCGACGGGTGAGTGAATTGGATTTTATCAAGATGTCGCAAGAAGCCGGAGTGATCGTCCTCGATTGCCGGAGCGCAGATAAATATAAAATGCTTCATATCACGGGTGCGATCAACTTGCCACTTACGGATATCACCGAAGCTGAGCTCGCTAAGGTTATTCCGAGCAAAAGTACAAAAGTGCTCATTTATTGTAACAACAATTTTGGAGGCGAACCTCTGGCTTTTGCCTGTAAGGGACCCATGGCATCACTAAACATTTATAGTTTTAATACCCTTTTCAGTTACGGGTATACAAATGTGTATGAACTTGGTCCCTTTATCGATACCTCAAAGTCTAAAATAAACTTTTCAAGAGACCTTGAGGTTAAAAAACCCATCTAGATTCTAGGGCTATGTGATTCAGAAATACAAAAGCGAGAACGCGATAAAAGCGACCGCGTTTGTGGTTACCAAAAGTACCAAGCACTCCGAGAAAGCACGTAACACGCTAGGAGCAGATTGGTAAAGGCATGCGCAAGTACGACGCTCTTTAAGGATTTTGTCTTCACACAATAAGCTCCATAAAGGATCCCAACGAGCACGGCTAAGGCCCACTCTGCCTTGCCATGTGTCGCAGCAAACCCAGCAACCACAACCCAAAAGGAAAGATGGGTATATGTTCCAAAACGCACTTGTTCAAAGTTTTCAGAGATAATATAACGCATCATAAACCCTCGCCAAAAGAGTTCTTCCATCAATGGAAAGACCAGCACGGCCCCAGCGACCCTAAACAAAACAACAAACACGCGGTAAGGATGGTCAATCATTGTAGGATCAAACCCAGCCCTTTCCCCCCTAAATCCCAGCCATGGATCTAAACCTACCCAAAGAGCAAACGCCAAAAATCCAACCCCGAGAGCGGATGCAACATGCCAACTACCCTCGGCGGGTATTTTTTTTCTAAAGAACCAAAGGATCCATCCAACAATAAGGACTTTGAGTGGATAAACAATAAACCGAGCCATTGGAGAGGCATTCTCGAAGGAGGCGACAACTCCAAAAGCGAGGAATGGCGCAATGTAAGGGAGAACGGTTCGGAATGAATGGGGTTCAGTCATTGAACTTGTGCCGGCAAAGGGGGTGGACGTAGGTTATTAAAAACTGGCAAATGAATATTCCTTAACAAGGTGTATCCGACTACAAAAACGACCACGACCATTAATAGGCGCTTGGTTAAAGCTGGGGAAAAGGGGCGCTTCCTCAGCCAAACGATAGCCCCAAAAGTAGGCAATAAAAACAAGCTACCCACAAGGATTAAGTTTGATTGCGCAGCAGCTCCCAACTGACCATGGGAGAGGTAATAAGTTCCTCTGAGCCCGCCACACCCTGGACAGAGCACCCCCGTAAACTCATAAAGTTTACATTTTGGATAAAACGAATGATTCGCCGGGGGATAAACGAAGATCACATAAAAAACGCAGGCGGCGACCAAAACGACCAAAAAACTGAGGAAACCAATAAGGAACCAAGGGGGTTTAGTTTCCCTTGGTAGGGTAGGTTCAATCAGCTCAGCCTGACTATTTGACGGTTTTTTTTGTGTCGACACTTGCAGTCTCCGGCAAATGGTACTTTACCTTTGCTTCATCGACCAATTGCTTGATGAATTTGTTCATCTCTTCCTCGCGCGATTTGCGGGTCATAATGGCCCCAATATCTGCCTTGGCATCTTCGTAAGACAATTGTCCGCTTTTTGCTTCCGTAACCTTCAGGAAGTGGAAACCATATATAGTTTCAAACACGGGGCTGAGGGAACCCGCTTTAGTGGCGAAGGCGACTTTATCGAATTCAGGAACCATCCGACCTTTTTGGAAAAAATTCAGGTCACCGCCATTTGTAGACGAGCCTGGGTCTTCGGACACCTCGCGAGCGACCTTGGCAAATTCTTCACCTTTATTCACTCTTGCATAAGCCGCATCTATCTTCTTTTTGGCAGCCGCTTTGTCCGCGGAAGTAGCTCCTTTGGGTATCTTAATAAGCACGTGACTCGCGCGCACAATGGGAGGAATAATAAAACTTGGTTTGTTCTGTTCGTAAAAGGCTTTAAGTTCATCTTCTGTTGGTGTGGAAGACTTTGCAAATTTTTCTTGCATGAACTGACTTACCTTTGCTTGTGTGCGCAGTTCCTTTTTCATGTCAGCCTCCGTCTTGCCCATGTTCTTTAACTCAGTGTCAAAGCGTTCTCCGGCCTGCTTTTTAATCTGAACAATCTGCTCATCTATTTTTTTATCCAAGTCCGGAATCACCACTGATTCCGCTTTTCTCTCAAGTAATTGACGTGAGACGAACTCTTGGAGAAATTGCTTTTCAAAAGCAGGAATTTGATCTTTTGGAATACGATCAAGGCTCATGCCGCGCATCTTTAGGAAACTCAATTCAGCTTCGTTCAGGTCTTTACGAGTGACTTTAACTCCGTTTCCTTTCGCAACAACAAATGAGGGTGAGTTAGGATCCTTGCTGCAGCTTGAAACTAAAAAGGCAAGAGCGACGCCAAGAAGTAAAAAATTAAATCGATGCATGTCGGGCAACCTAAGCTAATTGCAAATCAAATACAATTATTCTTTCACGGGGAAAAAGTGCCCTTCATTTTTCTACTTCACCAGGCCTATCGACACAGGAGCTTTATCAATTTCTATAAATTTTGTGCTTAATGATATACTGGAGCACGGAAGGTGATAACCGATCTTCCACTGGCTGGCCGCAGGCAAGGGCCTTACGAATGGCAGAAGAAGATTGTGGAAAGTCAAAGTTTTCAATCCTCTGAACATTCAGACCTAAAGGAGTATGACCTGATATCGGTTGAGTGCGTTTTCGATCAAAAACAATAAAGGCCACCTGCGTTCTCCAGTCATTAAAGTGCGCCCAGGTTGGCAAGACCTGAAATTGATCTTGGCCAATGACCAGATGCAGTGATGCCAATGGATGCAATTTTCTAAAATGGGCAATAGTAAGATAAGTAAAGGAGGGTTCTTCTGTTTCTAATTCGAAATCCGAGATTTCAATATCGGGAACCTCATTAAAAGCTAGATGTAACATATCTAGACGATGAGGAGCAGGTGCGGGCGGGGTTGTTCCGTGTTCAATAAGTTTATGAGGACTGATCGCGCAGGGGAGAATAATGACCTTATCGACAAGTGTTCGGACCTTATGGGCCATGGCTATATGACCTAAATGCACAGGATCAAATGTACCTCCGAACAAAGCTATTTTCATGGACGCGTTAAAGGTAGAAATAAATTAACCTTCCAGTGTAAATACACTGGAAGGTTATAAAATTCAGTTTAAATTAAATTTTATGAATTGAGTTATTTGGAGCCACGTACTTTGGCCCAGCGCTGACGTTGACCTTCAGCAATCTTTGCGCGCGCTGAAGGACTGAGGCGTGTTCCTTTTTTGCGACCACGCTTTTTTCCGCCGACCGGTGCGACTGTCGAAGCAGAATTAGAAACGGAACGTCCGCCTACAACCGAAGCGAGCTGCGCTTCTAATTTTTCAATTTTTTCTTTTATCTTAATAACTTTTTTAAGAATACTAACCGGTAATACATTAAAATCAATTAGACTTGCCATGACTTAAATAGACGAGTTATTGAAGTTTTTTCAATTAAATTCTTCAAGTGAATATTCTAACGAGTATTTAAACAGATTATACGAATCAATTAGACGCATAACAATCGGCTTAGGCTCGACCCATATATTCGCCGTTACGTGTATCTATTTTAATCAGTTCACCTTCTTTAATGAAGAGCGGAACTTGAACAGTGATCCCCGTTTCAACAACGGCTGGCTTCATAATGTTGGTTGCGGAATCTCCACGGACTCCGTCGGCTGATTCAATAATCTTAAGAGTTACGCTTGAAGGAGGCTCGACGGTAGCTGCTTTTTCTTCTACGAACATAATGTCGCAGGGCAGGTTGTCGGTTAAATATTTCTTAACATCTCCCACTAATTCAGGAGTGAGCGTTATCGTTTCGTAGTTTGAAGGGTTGGTAAATACAAAATTCTCACCATCCATATAACTATACTCGTACTTTTCACGGCTGACGTTCACCACTTCGACTTTTTCATTCGAATTAAAACGCACGTCAGCAGATTTACCTGTGCGCAGGGAGCGCAGACTTGCCTGTACAAATGCTCGTAGATTTCCAGGGGTCCGATGATGTGTTTCCAATACTAAACAAACATCCGTGTTATACCTAATAGCCATTCCTTTTCGTACTTCGTTGGCATTAATCGCCATAAATTCAGCTCCTTACATTACTTTTAATTTCGGTAAATCCTGAAGATCAATCAATCCAACAGGGCGTTTGAGTCTATCGACTACGACCAAGTCGTCAATAGCGTGCTCATCAAAGATTTTTAATGCCTCAGCCACGAGCGCGTCTTCTTTAATCACTTTTGGATTACGGGTCATTACTTTCCCTATGGTCGATGTGAGTAATGTCCCTTCGGTAAAATGTCGGCGCAAGTCGCCATCTGTAAATATCCCTGCGACTTTTCCCATTTTATTAATAACACAAACCGACCCTGCTTTGGCCTTTATCATTTTCCCAATGGCGTCCCGCACGATCATAGACTCGGGAATCAGTGGCAACCGGTCACCTGTGCGCATAATATCTCTTGCACGCAGAAGTAAAGTCTTCCCTATGCTCCCCTCAGGATGGAGCCTTGCAAAGTCTTTTTGGTTAAACCCCCGCTGATTCATGATCGTCATGGCCAACGCATCCCCGAGCGCCAACATAGCTGTGGTGCTTGATGTCGGTGCCAGGTTGAATGGACAAGCTTCGCGAGGAACTTTAACGTTGAGAACTACATCACTGTGTTTAGCTAGTCGCGAACTTTTCTCCCCAGTCATTGAAATAATCTTCACCGCAAATCGTTTGAAAGCAGGAAGGATTCTGATGAGCTCTTCGGTCTCCCCGCTGTAACTCAGGGCTAAAATCGCATCGCCATCACAAATGATTCCAAGGTCTCCATGTAGGGCATCCACCGAGTTGAGCACTACGCTTGTTGATCCTGTGCTCGTCAACGTTGCAGCTATCTTCGTCCCAATGTTTCCACTTTTCCCAACTCCAACTACCACAATTTTACCACGATTAGTCAGGATTTGAATAATCATCTCGACCGCAATGTCAAACGCCCCATCTAAATGAGCGCGCACAGCCTTGAGTGCTGCGATTTCGATATCAAATACTCTCCGGGCCTGTTCTTGAGATTTCATGAGCGCTCTAAAATGCCAGTTTTAGTTCTGTGGAGCAAACCTTAATGCATCGGGTACAGCAGACAACCTCGCTTTGGATCGCGTATAAAAAGTTGGCCTTGGTAGAGTTTAAAGTATGTAGATTACTTTTCTCTCAATTTAGACGACACAAATTTTCACCATGAGGTGAGTTGAAGTGAAATAATAACCTATTTATCCCAGCCTTTATAAGGGTGTTTTGATAGATGTGAATTGTAATACCGATGGTCATCAGTGACTTCGTTACCTAGCCAAGCAGGGCGATCAAATTTTTCTCTTTCGGAGATCAGCTCGATTTCAGCGATGATCAAACCTTTATTGTCCCCCTGAAACTCATCAACTTCCCACAAGTGCCCCTTATGTTTCACATAATGCCGCACCTTTTCGACCGGCCTTCCGCAGAGGCTGGTTAACAACTCATTAGCCTGCTTGAGAGGAATAGGAAACTCGAATTCGTCTCGCGTAAAACCTTTGGTTCGGCCCTTGATCGTTAGAAACGCTTTTGGTCCCATCGTTCGCACGCGGACCGTGACTGGGTCAAAGGCGAGATAACCCTGCCAACATTTTACTTTGCGGTCGGTTGTTTTCCATGGTTTTTTGAGCACGAGAAATTTACGCTCTATTTCTTTAGCCATAATAAAACTTTAACAAGTCATTTACCCTGCGCTCACTCTACTTCTGCGACAAGTTGATACCTTTCAACATTATTTTGTGTATGTACTTCAAGATTAACGGTCGCAAGGTCTTTTTTTGTGGGTGGTGCAACTTCAAGAATAAAAGTGTTCTCTTTAACATGTTTTACACGTACGGAAAAATTGGGATTTGAATTACGGAAAGTCACATCTTGGACCTCGGCAGTGGGGCGAACATTGATTATAAATGAGCGCGGCGCGAATGGTTCATTTTTTCGCCATTTAATCGACTTCCGACTGATCCGAGCGAGTTCAGGGTTATAAGTTTTCATGGTCAACACGTAAGGTTCCTCTCGGCCCTTGACCGTTACGAATACATTTTGGGAGTGAAGTCCCGTGTGATCTTCCATGAGCATGGAAACGTCAATGGCTCCCACGTCACCAGGTTGAATAATACTGTGGAGGATTTTACCTTTGGTGCCTGGGGAGGTGGAGTCAACTGATTCAATTTCGACGACGTCCGGGGATGTGTTTCGGAATCGAAAGGATGCCTCGGCTTGGGGCTTGTCAAATGACCCGCGCGTTGTTTTCTCAATGGTCTCCCATTTAAGTTGGGCCCAAGCCGATATTTGGAAAAGCGTAATACCCAAAACTAAGAATACCCAAAACTTCATGGTTTAACCATAGCGCACATATTAAGGGTGCGAAAGACACAAAAAATCGGGTTGCAACATTGCCTTTTGGCAAAGAGGTTCAATGGGGTTCCCATGAGGTTCCGCAAAGCTGTACCCCAGTTAAACGACTGGAGTATCTTCGCGGTCGCGATTCACCGGAGTATTTTTTCGGCCAATATCGTCCATCGCCTCTTGCATGCCAGTCCGATCGTAGGAATGAAGCGGCAGGCAGGTAAACAAATCGACTCGACGATGAATTTCCATAGCGACGTTAAAATAAATACGCTCACGTTCCTCTTCAGTTCCCTCAGCAGTCGAAGGATCACGAGACCCCCAATGCGCCACAACGGGTTTCCCCAGCCAGACCGGACACGATTCTTTGGCGTTGTCACAAACGGTGATGACAAAATCAAATTCTTTACCGGCGAATTCGTTCCAAGATTTGCTCCGAGCATCCGAAGGATCAACTTGGAATTTTTCTCTCAGTGCTTTCATTGTGAGGGGATGCACGGTACCCGAAGGTTGGGATCCGGCACTGAAAGATTCAAACCGGCCTGCGCCCAATTTCCGGAGAAAGAATTCTGCCATTATGCTTCGGCCACTGTTTGCGGTGCAAATAAACAGTACTTTTAAAGGGGTCGTGGTCTCCATAAATTTTCGATCTTCAGTTAAGGTGAATCGCCTATATGTTGCGAGTTATTGGACACGAATAAGTGCCTGTAGGCAAGTGACGCTCTTGCAACAATCACTTTACAGAATGCAGAGAGATTGAGTTTTATCAGTGAAAGAAATGGAGCTCAGACTAACCTTTTTGTCATTAAATCGCGTGAGTCTAAAACAAAGCCGAATTGTGTGTAAAACTTGGCGACTTGTGCCGAAGTTCGAAGCGCCTCTAATCGCAGAGCCTTGGCTTCGGTTCTAAGGCCAACATCGCACAGGAATTCTAAAAACAATCGTCCATTCCCGATCCCACGTTGGGCGGGCACGAGATATAATTCGTCGAGCAGAAGAAATTTGCCTCCAAACTCAATGCTGAATCCCAATGTGAGGACGGCATATCCAACGGCATTTCCACTTTCACGTGCTAAAAATATAAAGCCGGGGCCGTCCTCTCCCAAAAGCTGGTTTAAATTATCGTTGAGTGTCGTCTCAGGAAAAACCAACGATTCCTCCTTATAAAAGGCCCGAATGAGGGGAGTGATGCATTCGTGATCCGACAGAGACGCGTTTCTGAAGGTAAGATCCATTGAGTTCATAATAAAACAGCAGTATACTGCTCCTTGACGCTCCGAGGCAAATCATGTAATCGTTTAAATCCATTATGGCGGCCGTAGCTCAATGGTAGAGCCCCAGTTTGTGGTACTGGTTGTTGCGGGTTCGAGTCCCGTCGGTCGCCCCATTTTTCCTATTCCTCTCCTCAGGCCTGTCTAAAACGCCCTTTGTTGAGAACTATTGATTTGACCGGAAGCCAGAGGATTTGTTTTATAGAACCCGTATTTTAATCCGCAAGCACACGAAGTTAGTTGATGCCTCTTTGGATCCCGAACGGATTAACTGGTGCGACACCGACTATAGCGAACTACAAAAGTGAGAGGTTTACTCAATTATGTTTGAATGGTTTGAAAAATTATTTTCTGCTGCGGATTTTGCCCCACATATAGCCTGCATTCGGGAGCCCAGCGTGATTTGGATGCATATCATTGCCGATCTCATGATAGGTATTGCGTACTATTCCATTCCCTTTTCGTTATTAAAATTTGTCAAAAGCCGAAAGGATCTCGCGTACAATTGGATGTTTCAGTTGTTTGGGCTTTTTATTTTTCTTTGTGGAACAACGCACTTCGTCCAAATCTGGGTCTTATATTATCCTGTTTACCGCTTTGAATCGCTGCTCAAGTTAATCACAGGAATTATATCAGTAATGACTGCTTATTTTTTGATCCGGCTTATTCCAACTGCTCTGAAACTTCGCAGTCCAAAGGAGTTTGAGGAATCTAACAAACGTCTCGAAAAAGAGGTGCAGGAGCATAAGGTTACACTGGGAGAATTGCGGTCGGCTCAAGGAGAGTTACAGGAGCGACTGCAGGAAAAAGATGTATTGATTAAGGAAATACATCATCGAGTAAAAAACAACCTGCAAATCATATCGAGTCTCCTCAATTTACAGGTGTCCAAAGTTCCTCGAGAAAACGCTGAGGCTTTTACCCAGAGTCAAAATCGGATTCAAGCCATGGCTATGATACATCAAATGCTTTATCAGACTCGTGATTTAGCACGGCTTGATTTTGAAACTTACATGAATGAAATTGCGAAGGAGCTTGTGACCGCCTCCGGACGCATGGTGGAATTAAGTATTCATGCGGCGGGGATACGGCTGGATGTTGATCAGGCGGTTCCCTGTGGATTGTTGTTTAATGAACTGTTAACCAATTCGTTGAAATACACCAAAAATGAAAAGCCGAAAATTTCTATCCTTCTCAAAATAATAAATGATAATTATGAATTAACTGTGGAGGACAATGGGCCGGGATTTCCACCAGATTTAAAAACGAGACAAAACGATACGCTTGGATTACAACTGGTTACGGCGCTCACGAGGCAACTTCGCGGAACGATGACCACCGGAACATCGATTTCATTGGGCGGGGCGTTGGTGACAGTCACTTTTCCAAGAGAATTATGAGAAGTAGAATCCTAGTTGTTGAGGACGAAGCTATCGTCGCAAAAGACATTCAGACAAGCCTTGTCCGAATGGGTTATGATGTCCCTGAGACAGCCTTTTCGTGGCAGGAAGCTATTGAATTCATAGAAAAGCAACTTCCCGACCTCGTTCTTTTGGACATTCGGATAAGGGGAGAGAAAACCGGAATTGATGTGGCCCGGACTATACGAGAAAAGTGGAACCTGCCTGTTGTGTTCTTAACAGCTCACTCAGATGAGGAGACCCTTCGTGAGGTCCGGGAAGTCGCCCCTTTTGGTTACATCCTTAAACCATTTAAGGAGCGAGACCTTCGCATCTCCATTGATATTGCGCTGAACAAATCACGCGCCGATATTCAGGAGCGTCGGGCAAACGACGAAAAAAGATTTCGCCAAGATCTAGAAAAAATTGTCAATGGCCTACCCGGCCCCGTTCTAGTATATGACTCAAACCTTCAATTGGTTTATTCAAACGCCTTAGGTTCCAACATTAATCCGGATTTCCATAAACTTCCGTCCATTCTTCAAGCTCATATTAATTCGGTCCTTTCGACAGGTACACCAGTGAAGGTTGTGGCTTTTAAGGACGCCTTACCCTTTGTTATTGAAAAAGAACGCCGCTTTTTTCTTCCTTCTATCAACTTTTTAAAGGGTAATGATGAGGTCAACACGGTTTTAGTGGCACTTCAAGATGTCACCGAACTCAGCTTGGTGAATGATCTAAAAACAGACTTAATCGGAACAATCAGCCATGAACTTAAAACGCCTCTCACGACCGTAAGAATGTTGCTGCACCTATTGGAAGAGGAAAAAGATAAGTTTTCTGCCAACCATCAGAAAGTCATCGAGGTCGGTAAAAGCGAAACCGAACGAATGGTTCGGGTTATTAATAACCTGCTTGACCTGACCCGGTTTGAAGCGGGAGCGCTTGTGATAAACGCTCGCGATGTCAGGATTAAAGATATTACTGACCGATTAGTAGTCGATTACTCGGCGCAGGCCTCAGAGAAATCAGTCAGGTTAGTGGTTCAATGCGATGATTTAGACCGTTTATATGTGGATGATCGATGCCTTGGTTTGGCGTTGGGGAATCTGGTTGATAACGCCATTAAATATTCACAGCCATCTACAAAAATAGAGATTTTAGTGGTAAGTACCCAGGATCATGTAAAATTTTGTATCATCGATGAAGGCCCGGGGGTTTCCCCTTCTAATCAGGACCGAATTTTCGACCGGTTCGTTCGGTTATCACCTTCAGACAAATTTGGAACAGGGTTAGGGCTCGCAATCGCGCGGCAATTTGTTCAGGCGGTTAATGGGGAAATTTCATATCAGACTCCTCAAAATGGAAAGGGGAGTTGTTTTTGCGTGGAAGTTCCTAGAGCCAAAGGTTCAGTCAGTTAGAAAGGTCGTTAAAGGTTTCCAATAAATTCTTGACTTGGTTTTTATTGGAAATGGTTTAAATAAATAGCCCAAGCACCCCGTCTATTATAAGAATTATGAAATCTATATCCAATATTCTGTTTATCCTTGCCTTATTTAGCTTATCACAAGTAGCTGGTTTTGCGGCTGATAAACAAGTCTTACTTACCTCACTAACGCCTTCTGACTCCGAGTTTGGCTCCTATGTTTTTAGTTTTGAAACAATGGCGCGCACGGGTGAGAAAGCCGAAAATACCATTATAGCTGGGAGCTGGGGCAATGTTGCCCATTATAAAGATGGTTTAAAAATTGTACCTGAAATCACCATCAAAGCACTACCTGAAGGCAAACAATATACGGTTGGCATGATGGACGTTTTCGCATCTAGTGGTGAGTTCAAAACAGGGGTGGGCCTGCTTGCAGCTACTTGGAATGGTTATCATTGGGTTGAATATGATATTCCAGCCGGTGCCCTTCTATTTACCGCAAATGTATTGTTTGGTGATGACGCCCATTATTTCGATTGGCGGGATTTAAAAACGAATCAACAGGGGTTTACTGCTGCTGAGATCGATGGTAAAGAAGTCTACAGAAAAGACTTTCAACGTCTCGGTCTTGAACGTGGCTCTGGCGGTGATTTGGATTCAATGGCTATCGAAATTCCCAAAGGGGCTAAAAAAATTCGGTTCCTCGTCGAAACATCCGCTTGGGGAGATCAAGGCACAACCGAGCTTATCATAAACGAAGGCAAGTTCGTCTTTGTAAAAAAATAAATAACTTAAGCAGGGTGTTTTTGGCCTTTGCCTGAATGCGCACCTGTGAGTTGAACACCTTTTACAGCCACAGCTTATTCTAAGATTTTTCCTTTGATGGATGGCGTTCCGCAATTACAACACACGCGCAACTTTCCTTCATTCATTTTCCTGATTGCACTTTTCACGGCATGCGGTACCTGAGAAGCCGACAACAAGGTTGCGAATTTTATGACGAAAAAAATTATGGTCATCGGTGGGGGTGGACGCGAACACGCCTTGGTTTGGAAACTGTCCCAAGAAAAAGGATCCACCATTCTCTGCTGTCCTGGAAACCCGGGGATAGCTACACTTGCGACTTGCGAGAACATCAGCGCTGAGGATTTGCCGGGATTACTGGAGAAGGCCACGTCATGGAAGCCCGACCTTGTTGTCGTCGGTCCAGATAACCCTCTGGCCTTGGGTATCGTCGACATATTCACGTCCAAAGGATTTCGAATTTTTGGCCCCACCCAAAAAGCCGCGCAGTTCGAGTCCAGCAAGGTGTTCACCAAAGACTTTTTGATCCGCCACGGAATCCCAACAGCGCGAAGCGAGCAGTTCACTGATTATGTTAAAGCGCTCCAGTACTCGCAGAAACTGTCTTATCCTCAAGTAATTAAAGCTGACGGACTCGCTCTCGGAAAAGGAGTGGTCATTGCTCAAAATGGATCCGAAGCGACACACGCGCTCTACCAAATGATGGAGAAAAAAATCTTTGGTGTCTCAGGGGAGAAAGTGCTGATTGAAGAGTTTCTGTTGGGCGAAGAAGTTTCCGCCCACGCATTTGTGGATGGGAAAACCTTTCGAATGATGCCCATCGCGCAAGATCATAAACGAGTTGGCGATGGGGATGTTGGCCCGAACACGGGTGGAATGGGAACATACAGTCCTGTCACGGCGGCTACGCAGGAAATTTGCGAGCAAATCGAAGAGCGCGTATTTAAGAAGTTTATGGAGGGTTGTAAAAAGGATGGGATCGAATTTAAAGGAATCCTTTTTCCCGGATTAATGCTGACCCATGATGGGCCTAAAGTTCTTGAATTTAATGCCCGCTTCGGTGATCCGGAAACGCAGGTATTGATGCAACGGTTGGATTCAGATTTGAGCCCTATTCTCGAAGCTTGTATTGATAGCAAGGTTGAGGAGGCGGAAATCAAATGGAAATCTGATGCAGCTTTATGCGTCGTTATAGCTTCTGGCGGGTACCCCGGCGTATGCGAAAAAGGAAACAAAATTTCCAGATTGCCAATAGCCAATGAAGTTTTGGGAGTTACCGTATTTCATGCCGGAACGAGTATGAAAGACGGGGAAACCGTCAACACCGGCGGGCGCGTACTGGGTGTCACCGCTACGCACTCCTCATTAGAATCAGCACAATCCAACGCTTACCTTGCGGTGTCAAAAATCAATTTTACAGGCATGCTTTTCCGCAAGGACATTGGTTGGAGAAGTTTGCGGAATCGATGAGGAGAATGCTTTGAGGGCATGGCACATCGTTAAAGATTCCCTAAGTCCGTGTTACTTGGACTTTATCTCATTTTTTAAACACGCCCTCATTCAGGACGAGTTCGGTATTGGAATTTCCGTCATCCCAAGGGGAGTTCGCGAGTTGGAACCGAATAACTTTTGCGTTAGCAGGAATGTCGATCGAAATGTCGTCTAATAATTTTCCCGCTCCATGCTCAAGCCTTCCTCTGGTTCTCGCACCTCAGCTCACTTCCTTGATTTTTCGCAGGTAGGGACATAAGCAAGGAAAGTAGGTTAATGGTGCTCTCGAAGTTTGGATTCGAAATAATTTGAATCCAACGACGGTCATAAAAGAGACCCCCGTTGCCTTGCTCTTGTCTTTATTTTTGCTTTTGAATTCCTGCACAAAAAAGGAAGAGCCTGTTTCATCCCCCGAGGGAGAGAGCGCGAAAAATTCTTCACCTAAAGCATCACCATTTTAGTGTGGTCATTGACAACGCAGAAGGTCGGCGCGTCCGCAACTGGATCCGTTTAGGCATAGAAAAAACGATGAATGCATCTAAAAATGCGCACGGAAGCGCGAGTGGTTTTGTATCATGGGACGGTAAGGATGACAAAGGGGTGGATGTTCCGGCAGGACGATACAAGGTTCGTGGAATCACCACCATGGGGCTTGTCAGTGTGACAGTCATCAAATTCGCTGAGTTACCAAAAGTGTATATCACTAAAAATTCAGATGGGTCGATAAAGACAAAAGGTACTTATACAAGAAACTCCGAAGGGCAAGTAACTCGATTTGATGTGTTCAATGGCCAAGGCAAGCCACTTTATTCAGAGGTTCCCTATTATGCAAAAGACGGTCGAATTATACGTGCGGACAGGCTTTTTCCTGATGGATCTCTGGATAAGGTTTTTGTCTACTTGGCTAATAAGGCAGTCATCCGAGGCCACCGTTCCCGCCATTCGATGTCGAATCCGCAGCCAAGAAGGCTCGCATGGCCGAGGACGCATGGAATAGCCGGGACCCGTAAAAGAGTTTCGCTCGCCTACACACGGGATAGCGGGTGGCGCAATCGCTCCGAGTTTCTTTCTGGCCGCGCGGAGATTGTTGAGTTTCTAACCCGCAAGTGGAACAAGGAACTGGAATACAGACTTATAAAAGAAGTTTGGGCCTTTCACGACAATCGCATTGCGGTGCGTTTTGCTTACGAGTGGCATGGTGAATCAGGGCAGTGGTTTCGCTCCTACGGCAACGAGAACTGGGAGTTCGATGAGTATGGATTTATGCAGCGACGCATAGCGAGCATCAACGACATTCCGATTAACGAGAGCGACAGGAAGTATCATTGGCCACTTGGTCGCCGTCCCGATGACCACGCAAATCTTTCAGAGCTCGGCCTGTGACTCGAACTTAATTAGGGATTTCTGGGACGGAAGGCATGGCGGTGCTGGCATCCCTCCGGGATGCGTTCGTCGTGGGGGAGGTGGTCCGGTGGTGTCGTTCGTCACTCAACCACCGGCTACAAGCTGGGAAGCCTCCGGCTTGGAAGATTGCGATCTTGGATGTTTGCCCCGAAGCAGTTGATGAGCTTTCCTGGGGCATGGGCGCAGCGCAACCCCTTTGGGGTTGTTTTTATGGGGACTTTTACCCAGGGTTTCTCGTAAGCCGAGCAACCCTGGGCTTTGTGACGAAACTCCGTTGAGGTTCTTTTTTCGGAGCTTGGGCTCTGTGAGGAAATCCATTTGGGATTCATTTCGGAAAAGGTAATGCGCATACCATTAAACGCCAGACCCCAGATGGGTGCATGGGCGCAGCCGAGTTGCGTTTGCTCGCTAATTCTCGCGAGGAATATCATCCTAGAGGTTGAACTACCCTCTTTTTTTCAAAGAAAAGGAAGGAACAGTCGCCTTTTTATTCTCTAAACTCTAAAAAGTGCGATTGATTCGTCAAGGGCACCTAGATAAGACTCTGAAAAATCTTTTTCCTCGTCATAAGTGAGGAGCTGCCTAGAGTGCGGGGGAATGATGGGAATGGTTAAATTTTCGAGGGGAATAGGGGCTAAGACGCTCTTGTTTATTAACGAGCTAGGGGCGATGGGCTTTTTAGTCTTCGAAACCTTCACGATGCTTATTTTTAAGCGGCCTCGGTGGTATCTCATGTTTTATCATAGTTACCGATTCGGGGTGCGTTCCCAGCCTGTTATTTTGCTGACAGGGGCGTTTGTAGGGATGGTGTTTGCCGCACAAATGTTTTGGCAACTTCATAAAGTCCGGCTGGATCATGGAGTGGGCCCGGTCGTCGCAGTAGCGATGTGTCGGGAACTAGGTCCGACCATTTGTGCTCTGATGATCGCCGGGCGAGTGGGAGCCGCCATAACCGCCGAAATCGCGACCATGAAAGTGACCGAACAAATTGATGCCCTTCGAGCGTTGGCGACGCATCCGGTCGATTACCTTATTGTGCCACGATTAGCGGCCATCATGGTGTGCATGCCCATATTAACAGCCGAAGCCATGGCGATGGGAATTGTGGCTGGGTTTCTATTAAGCTCAAATGTTTTGGGGATTGATCCTTATTATTATATGGAAAACACATATAGGTTTACTGAAGCCTTGGATGTGTACACAGGGTTGATCAAAGCATTTTTCTTCGGGATTATTATCGTGTTTGTGTCGTGTTACAAAGGACTGACAGCCTCTGGAGGCGCCGAGGGCGTAGGCCGCGCAACGACCAACGCCGTGGTGACCAGTTCGATTACGGTTATCATATTTAATTTTTTCATCACCTTTCTGCTCAACGCATTTTTCCCTAAGATTTAAACATGATCGAACTGCGAAAGGTTTATAAAAGTTTTGGGCAACAACATCCGATGCGTGGGTTGGACCTCACGGTTAATGATGATGAATCGCTCGTTTTGATTGGGCGCAGCGGTACAGGTAAAAGCGTGACGCTTAAAAGCATTATAGGTTTGTTAAAACCAGACAAAGGGGAAGTCCTTATTGATGGGGAAAACATCGTGTCCATGAAGGAAAAGAAGTTGATACCCTTTCGGCGAAAGATGGGAATGCTTTTTCAGAATGCAGCGCTCTTTGATTCAATGTCCGTTGAGGAAAACGTGGCATTTTCGCTGAGGGAAGATCGCAGGATGAAAGATAAAGAGATCAAGGAAAAGGTTGCCGAAGCGCTTGAGGCAGTGGATCTCGCTGGGCAACAGAGTAAAATGCCCGCGGAGTTGAGTGGTGGAATGAAAAAGCGGGTAGGGTTGGCCCGAGCCGTCATTGGACACCCTAAGATCATGCTTTACGATGAGCCAACCGCTGGTCTTGACCCAATCGTAGCGGACAGTATTAATAAGTTGATCGTTCGGGTTTGTGAAAAATATAAGGTAACCGCAATTACCGTGACGCATGACATGACGAGTGCTTACGCAATAGCGGACCGAATTGCGATGTTATACAATGGCCAAATTTATTTTCAAGGAACACCCGAGGAAATACAAAAGAGTAGTGATCCAATTATTTACGATTTTGTAAACGGGATTTCTAGGGATTTACCTGTATTGGAGTTATAGTTTATGGAGAGACGCGGAGTCGTTGAAACAACAGTAGGGATTTTTGTCTTAATAGGGTTGCTGATTACAGCCATATTAATCATTCAGCTTGGGAAAATTGGGCAATCGATAAAAGGCGCCTATGAATTTTATGTGGAATTTCCCGACGCCGGGGGGCTCATCAAAGGAGGTCAAGTTAGATACACAGGGGTGTTGGTGGGGCGCCTTTCGGACGAACCAAAAATTATCCCAGGTGATAAGCCGAGCGTTCGGATCAAGGTGCGTGTATTCGACGAAGTCAAAATTCGGAAGAATGCAAAGGTCACAATTGGTCAATTAGGATTTCTTGGGGATAGCGTCTTAAACGTGGATCCAGTTGCTAACACACCTGCCAGCGTTGAGTATATCAAAGAAGGGGACGTCATGCTGGGTACGAAAAAGAAGGGACTTTCCGAATTAGCAGAAGACGGTTCGGAGTTAATAGCTCAATTGAAAGTGACCGTAAAAAAGCTCGATAATATTGCGGGCAAGGTTGATCAGGCTTTAAACAAAGAGGCAATTGCCAACGTTCAAGCTTCGTTGCGGAGTATTAAAACAACATTTTCGAACATGTCAGCGGTGACCGAAGATTTAAAAGAAGGACGGGGAACTGTAGGAAAGCTGTTGCATGATGAAGAAACCGGTGAGAACATTAAGGCCTTCATCCACAACATTCGGAGCAATGGCGTGTTATTCTACAAAAACTCGTACGACAAAGATTTAAAGAAAAAAGAAGACAAAGACAAAAATGAAACTAAGCCCGGGGAAAACAGAACAAAAGAGATGGTTGACCCGGAAGGTATAGGCACAAAAACCAGATGAGCCCGGCCAATGTTTTACGCTTTTTTTACATGCTCCTTATGGGAGTCGGAGGATGGTTCTGCGCAGCTGCGTTTGACTCTTGGGCAGAGTGGTCTCTCGGTCCGATCTTAGGATTGTGCGTTGGGATGGTCATCGGCTTGATGGTCATTTTGGTCGACCGTTTACTTAAAGGATTTTCATTACGCGCCTTTTCTTCAGCGACCTTCGGACTGATCCTTGGATGCGTGATGGCTGCCCTTATTATGAACAGCGGGCTCCTTGAATATGTTGAACAAAAAAGGACCGTCTGGTTAATCCGTTTAGTTTGTTACATGTCCTTCGGTTATCTAGGCATGATGCTGGCCTTACGGAGTAACAAAGATGATTTCTCGTTAATCATTCCTTACGTTCGCTTTACGCGACAGGATTCTCCCGAACAAAATATGCTCTTGGATACCAGCGTGATTATCGACGGAAGAATCGCTGATCTCGTAAAAACGGGGTTCATCACCGGGACAATATTCGTGCCCCGCTTTATTTTGAGCGAGTTGCAAAGTGTGGCGGACTCAAGTGATGCCACCAAACGCGCCCGTGGTCGGAGGGGTTTGGATATCTTGAAGATGATCCAATCGGATAAAAATTTTGAGGTTAAGATCATTGATAATGACCCTGTCGAAGAAGCTACAATTGACGGGAAGCTTGTGCGCTTGGCGAGGCTCTTAAGTGCGCGAATTTTTACGAATGATTACAATCTGAACAAAGTTGCGGAAATTCAAAAAGTGCACGTTCTGAACATTAACGACTTAGTAAACGCGCTAAAGACAGCGGTGTTAGTCGGGGATGATGTTTCGTTGCGCCTTATTAAAGAAGGCCGCGAAGCGGGTCAGGCGATTGGGTATCTGACCGATGGCACAATGATTGTAGTGAACCACGGCGGGGCGCGCATAGGCCAAGAGGTAAATGTTCGCGTGGTAAGTGTTTTGCAAACCTCAGCCGGACGTCTTGTATTTGGTGAGATCCATGGGAACTTGCCAGCTTTAGGGAATCTTAATGGATAAAGTTGGGGCGGTTATCGTAGCTGCGGGAAGTTCGCGCAGGATGGGTTTTGATAAAATATTTACCCATCTCAAAGGGCGCCCGGTTCTCGCCTATTCGCTCATTAACCTTCAAGCCTGCCCGGACATCACAGATATTGTTATTGTGACTAAACCAGACCGTTTCGATGAATGTCGGAATCACTGTTCTGCGTTTGGCATTACCAAGCTTCGCGATATTGTCGGAGGTGGAAAAGAACGGCAAGATTCAGTCCTTGCGGGTTTACAAGCTTTACCGAAGGACACAGATATAGCCGTGATCCATGATGGCGCACGACCCTTTGCGGTCCCGAACATTATTTCCATGACCATCGCAGCCGCAAAAATTCATGGGGCATCGGTCGCGGCATTTAAAGTTGTTGATACCTTAAAAGAAGCCTCCACTGAGCAAACGATAGCCCGGACTATTGATCGGTCTATGATGTGGGCGGTGCAGACGCCTCAAACTTTTCGGTATTCACTGATATGCCAAGCGTACCAAGAACTAATGGCTTTAGGCAAACAAGTGACCGATGACACCGCAGCCGTTGAAAGTCTTGGGGTGAAAGTTCAGTTGGTCGATACTGGGTCGGGTAATATTAAGATCACAACTCCAGCTGACTTGGCTTTAGCAGAAGCGGTGATTGCCCAATCGACGGGCAATTAACTCGGGGTCAGAAAAAAGCTTCGTTGTTTTTGGGAAATGGGAAGACGAAGCTTTTCCATGACAGCCAAAAGGTCCTCCCAGGCTTTGCGTTTTTCTAGAATACCTGAGGGCCCGTCCTGATCTAAAAGGTAACTTGGCGAGAAAGTCGGCATGAGCGGAATTCCTCGAAATTCCTTCCAGCTTCCCCTAAACCCCGCAGACGTGTCATTTTTATATCCTGAGAGAACATGGGAGGCCCGTTCGCCCAAAGCAACGATGACCTGAGGTTTAATGAGATCAATTTGAGAAAAAAGATACGGCTGACAGTGGGCGACTTCTTCCTCTGTGGGAGGACGGTTTCCGGTAACACCCTGAGGCAAGTGAGGGCGACATTTAACGACGTTTGCGATATAAACTTGGTTGCGAGAGAGGCCCATCGCTTGGATCATTTTAGTAAGAAGTTGCCCCGAGCGGCCGGTAAATGGGGCGCC